>DATEAJ010000092.1:0-4123 GCA_035288445.1 Nitrosopumilaceae archaeon | reverse complement strand
TAGACAAAATTTGTGGTTAGAACGAACCATGAAGAAATATCCAAAAAGTACCAAGATTGTTGCAATGCATCATCATTTGATAGGAATTCCTGACAGTGGCACTGACAGAGTCACTGTAATTGATGCAGGCGACGTGTTACGGACAGCACTTTCAAGCAAAGTCGATCTGGTGTTATGTGGCCACAAACACAGACCTTGGATCTGGGATTTTGGAAATCTTTCAATAGTAAATGCTGGAACTGCATCTTCTGAAAGAATGAGAGGTTTTTTTGAAAATACTTACAATATCATTAACATAGAAAAAAACAAGATAAAAGTCGATCTTAAAATTGTGGGCGGAAAACGTTTTCCACTAAAAGATCTTGTAACAAATTACACTCGCTTTGGCGAAGAGTAAGCTAGATTAATTAACAGTTGTAATTTTCAGCACCTTGTGCGGGGGTCGCCTAGCCTGGTAGGGCGTGGGATTGCTAATCCCATGTCCGCAAGGACCCGTGGGTTCGAATCCCACTCCCCGCGCTTTTTAAAAAACCCAAACGCTTAGACTTAATAATCCGACTTTTAAATTGTGGAATAATGGTGCGAAGGAAGACTGTAAAAGCAAAACCAAGTTCACCAAGAAATGTAACTACCGGACTATGTCCAAAATGTGGAACGATTGGCAAGATTTTGATTATAGGTGCCACTGGTGTTGAAAAAGGCAAGTGCCAATCTTGCAACTCTGAATTTACACTATAGAATAAAAACTGACCATACTATCAAAAAAATGACCCATAAATTTTTAAGGTCATTTTTGTGCTGTATATCCGTATGAGCGCAGAAAACGAAGAATCGATTTATGAGCGAGTTGCAAGACTAGAAGACGAGATTGCCACTCTTAAAAATGAACTTGATGTTATAAAAGGCGCTATACGAAACAAGATAGCTCGTCATGAAGTATCACAAATAAAACACGGTAAAGACATCGCATCAATTATTGACTAGTTCTCTCTTTGATACTTTTTATCAATTCTAGCACCCCGTCAACATCATCTGCTTCTGGTGATAACTCCAGATATTTGTTTAGTGATTCTAGTGCTAGATCATAATGAAGTAACCTTGCTTCTAAGATTCCCTTGTCTCTTACTTCCTCTGCAGCATTTGGTTCTATATTGAGGATAAAATTGATGCAATGCATTGCCATTTCATAATTAAACGACTCGGTATACGAGTTTTTGAGATTTCTAGATATGCGTATTAAAATTTTTTCAGGCTCGATTTCATCCAAGAATTGTGGTACAAAATCTACTCCTCCGCCATAACTTCTGTTAAGGATCTCATGAAGGTCATCTATTGTAAGTAACCTACCACGTCCAAAAGGATCAATTATCATTTCTTCTGTGTGTTTTACAAGAAAATGACTTGGAAAACCTACAGGACGCAAATTAAGTCCTATATGTCCTGCAAGCTCGATATAGATTATAGATAATGTTATTGGAATGCCGACTTTATTATCAATCACTACATTTAGGTAGTTATTGTCTGGATTGTAGTAGTCATCATAATTACCAGAAAATCCCAGTGTGTCAAACATGTACTCGTTTAATATAGAAATAAGGCGTGTCGGATTTTTTACATCTGATATCAAATTTCGTAATGTCTCGCCTATTGAGTTCAATTTATCTACATATTCTGTTATGCTCAAATTGGGGTATCCAAAAGTCTGTGCAAGCTTGAGGCATTTTTCTACAAGTGAATGCCTTGGATCTGAGACATATGAGACTAGTTCTACAACAAATGGATCAAAATCTTGACTCATGGTCTTTGAAGATAAATCTCAGGATTCTTTAGCTCTCTTGTAGTTGGTGGGTTTTCAATTAGAGCGCGATATGTATTCTTACCAAGTTTTGCAAACACTGCTTCAGTAAAGTCCTTTCCCATGCTTTTTCTTACTTGATATGTTGTGATATCGGTATTGGCAAATGTAACAAGATAGTTTTGAAAGTCTTTGTCATCTTTTAGAATATTTTGTACCGCAAATTCAGCCACGCCTTCCATTGTGGTAAACGCGGCATGATGAATCTGTATTGGCTTTAACCATCTTTGATAAATGTTTAGTAGTTGCGGAATCATTTCAGAAATTTTTGGATCCACTGTTACTTTGGTGAAAGTCATAACGTCAGGACCTAATACTTGAACAATAAACATGTCTGGGTTTAACACAAAAAAGAGATTTGCTCTTCTAGCTATGGGAAATTCTTCTGGGATTGGAAGTATTTGCAAATATTCAGAAAGTTTGTTTACTGTTGTATTGTCTAAAGCCAGAATTAACTTTGCAAGTTCTTCATTTATTGCATTGACCTCTCTTACTGCTTGTTTGTTTATCTCCTGAAGGTTTGTTTGGATAGAGTGGATCTGTTCTTCTAGTATTGTCATCTTCAAGGCACCAATGTATCCTGAATTTACATAATCAAAATTAGATTCGTATGGCTGACCCTTCTTGTGTAAAATTATCTGCGGGTAACTCTCAAGAACAAATTTATTCAAAAATATCTTGGAATCAAGATAGTCCCCATACGTAGTGGATATCATGGAGATGTATGATTTTGCATATGTGGAATATACAAGGAACCTTGCTGTGTCTTTTTTCATAAGCTCAGCCAGTTTGTCTATTTTTTCAAGAGCTATTGCTGTGAAAAGATCATCCACAAATCCAACTGTGTCTTTTGTTGGGAATACCTTTCTTCCTTTTAGTTTTTTGAGTTCAACTAAATCTAAAAGTTCAATTTTTGTTTCTGGAGAAACAACAATCCCTGTAAACTCTAATACCTTTTCTGCCATATTGGGAAAAATAGAATAAGCTAGAACATTGATGTCTTCAAATTTTACTATAGAAGATAGCGCTTGTATCGCAATAGAAGACGAAGAAGTTATTTCTTTTTCTTCATTTATTTCAACAGATAGCTGGTCCATTAATGCTAGAGCAAATTCCTCAAACTCTTCCATCTTAGATGGTGACGCTCTGAACTAATTTAACATTAATTATTTTGTATACAGGCGTGTGTTTGTTTAAAATGGTTTGATCCTCCTTAAATTGAGTTCTGTGGTATAATTTCATCGTGGTCGTAAATTTGGCACACAGAAAAATTGGTTTTTCATGAGATTTAGCCTTTGCATCTAAAAATTAGATCATTTGTATGACATGACATTACTGAGTATATATAATGGAAAGATGTCGAACCAAACATGACTCAAACAAAGCCAATGGTAAGCATTGTAAATGTTGTAGCTTCTGCGTCTGTTGATCAAAGAATTGATCTCATTGATATCACAAAAAAATTTCCTGATACAGAATATCATCCTGAACAGTTTCCAGGATTAGTATTTAGACAAAAATCACCAAAGACTGCAACACTGATCTTTAGCTCTGGTAAGATGGTTTGTACTGGAGCAAAATCTGAAGAACAGTCAGTAAACGCAGTCAAAAGTGTAGTACAAAAACTTCGAAAGAGCAAAATAAAGATAAAAAATGAACCAGTTATTGTAATACAAAACATTGTGGCTTCTGTAAATCTTGGTGGAAAGGTTCACCTAGAAAAAGCAGCAAGAAGCCTCCCACGAAGCATGTACGAGCCAGAACAATTTCCTGGATTGATACATAGAATGCTTGATCCAAAAACAGTGATTTTGATTTTTGCGTCAGGAAAATTAGTTTGTACTGGAGCAAAAAAGGAAACCGAAGTATACAGGTCAGTGCACAACCTGCACACGATGCTTGAGGAAAAAGAATTAATGATATATGATCGATGACTCGTTTTTAACTGCAAGTTTTTCTTCTTTGTTGCAATAACAAAATTACTCCAATTGTAACTAGTATTGTAGCTATAATCACATAATGTTGTGAATATTCCAATATGATCTGATCGTTAATACGAGAACTTGAATTTCCTGAACTTTAAGACAGTTCTTATTGAACGTACTCATACACAATACATGCTAGCACGATGCAAGGTTGGATTCAATTTTACTACTGTAGATTCGCCTTATTACATCGGTGGAATGTGTGATCCTTTGATTGATCTGATAGATATTGAAAAGAAGCTGCCCGCTCACATCAAAAAATCACAGTATAAAAAAGAAAGAG
>DATEAJ010000091.1:0-2345 GCA_035288445.1 Nitrosopumilaceae archaeon | reverse complement strand
AAAAGATTAAATTCAGGATCCCGTTGCTTTGAAACAAATGAAAGATCCTCATAATTACAGAGCTGTAGGTTGGTCTATGGTCGCAGTAGCTGGATCCCTTGCTGCTATTGGTCTACTTCTTTTAGCATTACTTGACGACCCATTCTTTTCAGATAACATGATGAATGAAAAAACAAAACAATTTGAGGAAATGAAACAGCAGACCACTGAAATGGTAAATAGCACTGGTGAAAAATTGATCGAACCAAAACCAGGAATGGCCATCTTATTTGTGTACCTAAAGTAAATCTTCATCGATTTCTTCTATAGTGTCAAGGTATTGTTTGCAGGTGCAGTTTGGAATTAAGCATTTTCCAGCTTTTACAAGTGATGGGCTATTTTTTGTAGTCTCATGTGCTTGGTCGGTGTGATGACATCTCCTGCAATTCATGTTTAAAAGAAAATCTTGCTTTTATTTAACAATTGAATTTTAGGATACTATAATTGAATTACATACAAATAGACAAGTAACACTTTGAATATGGTGCAAGCTAATAATCTGATTAAAGAGACTAGCCCATACCTATTACAACATGCATATAATCCAGTTAAATGGTATACGTGGGGAGAAGAAGCACTAAAAAAAGCAAAAGATGAGAACAAACCTATTTTTCTAAGCATAGGTTACAGTGCATGTCATTGGTGCCATGTCATGGCTCACGAATCCTTTGAAAATGAAGACATTGCACAGATAATGAATGAGAATTTCGTCAACATCAAAGTAGACAGAGAAGAAAGACCAGACATTGATGACATTTATCAAAAAGTTTGTCAATTAGTTACTGGTAGTGGTGGATGGCCACTTAGTGTATTTCTTACCCCTGATCAAAAACCATTCTATGTAGGAACATATTTTCCAGTTCTTGACAGCTATGGTAAACCAGGGTTTGGTAGTTTACTGCATCAGATTGCACAATCATACAAAGAAAAACCATCTGATGTTGAAGCTGCAACAAATAATTTCATGAGCGTTTTACAAAAAACAGAATCAAACATAACCAAATCAAAGATTGATAAATCAATCCTAGACGAAGCAGCTATCAATTTACTTCAGATGGGTGATCCAATAAATGGAGGATTTGGTAATGCACCCAAGTTTCCAAATGCAGCTAATATGTCTTTTATGTTAAGATATTCAAAACTTTCTGGTATTTCAAAATTCCAAGAATTTGTTTTCAAAACTCTTACAAAAATGGCTAATGGTGGGATTTATGATCAACTTGGAGGTGGGTTTCATAGATATTCTACAGATTCAAGATGGCTTGTACCACATTTTGAAAAGATGCTATATGACAATGCTTTACTGCCTGTGGTATATGCAGAAGCATACCAAATTACAAAAGATCCAAAATATCTTGAAGTTGTAAATCAAACACTTTACTATGTATTGCATGAAATGACCTCGCCTGAAGGTGGATTCTACTCTGCACAAGATGCAGATTCTGAAGGTAAGGAAGGAAAGTATTATGTTTGGAAAAAAAATCAAATCCAGGAAATCATAGGAAAAGATGCATACGTATTTTGTCTTTTTTATGATGTTACTGATGGTGGAAATTTTGAAGGATACAATATACTAAACAACAACATTAGAACATCGACAGTCGCATTTCAATTTGGGAAAACAGAAGACGATGTAAACAACATAATAAAACAGTCTTCCGAAAAACTTTTTGCAGAACGATCCAAACGAACTGCACCAGGAAAAGATGAAAAAATTCTTACTAGCTGGAATGGATTAATGATATCTGCGTTTGCAAAAGGATACAGAATAAGTGGGCAGGAACCATTCCTGCATGCAGCCAAAAATTGTATAAAATTTATCGAAGAAAAATTAACAATAAATGGTAAGCTTTTACGAACGTACAAAGACAGTCAAGCAAAACTAAAGGCCTATCTTGATGATTATGCGTATTTTGTAAATGCGCTCTTAGATGTTTTTGAGGTAGATCCCTCAGCAAAATACATTCAACTTGCCTTACAACATGCAGATTATCTAATAGAACATTTTTGGGATCCGAAAGAAAATAATTTCTTTTTTACAGCAGATGATCACGAGAAATTAATCATTCGCACAAAAAACATCTATGACCTTTCATTACCGTCAGGCAACTCAATTGCTGCACACGCATTTTTGAAATTATATCATTTCACACAAGACAAAAAATTTCTTGATGTTTCCACAAAGATTATGGAATCATTGTCTATGATGGCGGCAGAAAATCCATTTGGTTTTGGTCAGCTTCTCAATACGATATATCTTTACATACAAAAACCAATGGAGATCACAATGCTAAACACAAACAATA
>DATEAJ010000090.1:0-4983 GCA_035288445.1 Nitrosopumilaceae archaeon | reverse complement strand
TCAGTAATAGGTGCAACACTGATTGCACTTGGAACATCACTGCCAGAATTGACTGTTGATATAGTCGCAATAAGACGAAAACACTTTGAGCTTGCACTTGGAGACATTATAGGCTCTTGTTTAGTAAACATAACTTTGGTTCTTGGAATTGTTCTCGTATTATCAGAAGCTGCAATTAACTTTCAGATATTATCAACGCTCATCTTTTTTGCTATAATTTCTCCTGTGATTTTGTTTGGTTTGATTAGAAAAGGGAATCTTTTCAGGTGGTATGGATTAGTGTTATTTGCAATTTACGGTATTTTCTTAATTACGATATATGAGATTCAATTATTCATTAACTGAATCCATTTTTATTTTCTCAAAATATATTTATTTTTTCTAAAATTTTTCTATCTAATGGTTTTAGGATATTTGTTCTGGATCTCTATCCAGGTTTATTCCTAATCGTTTGGCCCATTTCTCTATAGTAAACGTAATTCCATGCGTGGACGCTTCTTTGAGCATGCTGTGGAATCGGTTTTGAAAATTTAAGCACTTCGACTAATTTGTCCAGTATTTGTCTCTTCACAAACCATTCATGAGATTATTCGCAAAGATAATCCTATTAAGATTATCTGAAAATCTCGAGGGAATCGAAGTAACTTATCATTCCACCCCAAAGGCCCACTCTGGCATCTAATTTTTTCCAACTTCGGTTCAAGTCGTAGAAGATTCTATACCAATTTCGCTAATTCACTTTTTGCTAGGCATAGACATTTGTAGTTGTTGTTCGTTTCCACAAACATAAGCTAATGTAACAAAATTGGTTGAATGTTACTATTGATGATGAAACCGATTTCAACTTTAATGATATTGTTGGGAACAATTTTACTAGTTAGTTTTCAAACCCAATTGGCATATGCAGAAAACGATGGCAATAATTTATTCAGTTGGTTTCAAAAATCTTTAGAAAAAGTTTGGGAATTAATAGTAAAAATCAATCCTAACAACCAAAATCAACAAGCACAAGAAAATGATAAAGTTGAAGAATCTCAAAAAAATGAAACACCACCCTCATCTACAATAGAAACATTGACAGAAGAACCAGTTGAGGATGGAGTGATAGAAAAGAAATTCACACATGGAAATACTGAATTTAATTATATGGTAGGAGTTGAAAATGGTGTGGAAGAAACTCCATCACCAGAGGTTCTGCGAGCGATGCGAGCTTCATATTCAGAAGAAGAACTGGAAAGACAGCAGAAAATAATAGACGAAATAGTTAGGAATGGGCCACAGGGGATGGGAAAAGTAATAGGTTTTGACGGTGTTTACATAGATGTAAACAAGGCATACAAAAATACACAAATCCATGTAAACAACAAACTAAAGAAACAGTATATTGACACAAACTTTACCTGTGATAATTATCATGCTTTAGCAAAAAAATTTGTTGGTGAATCAATGTATGGGGTTGGATATGCCGGATCGGTTGAGAATTATATTTACTCAAAGGCGTTAGACGAATGTATCAGTCCAAAACATCAAGAGGAACTTGATAAGGTTAATGAAGAATTAGAAGAAGTTTACAAAGAGAATTGATGAATACTTGGGATTTATAATGAATAATCATTATCATTATTTTGTGTTCAAAGATTAATTAAACTTTGAAAATTACTTAGCAAAAATTTTGTGTTGCATAGATTTGTAATCCCGCGGTTGAAATTCCTATTCCCTCCTTCTTATATTGAGGTTGAAGAATATTTTCTCTATGTTCTGGACTATTCATCCATTGATCCACTATTAATTTTGCAACGTTTTCCGGAGGGGAAATAAAGGAGAAATAATTCTGAGCAATGTTTTCACCACTACTTTGATTTTTGCAGTTATATCCCTCTTTTTGATATCTCTCGTAAAAATTAATTCCTTCAGGTGAAGCATGGGCGAAATATTTCCTATTTGCCATATCTTCACTATGTTCTTCCGCAATTTTTTCAAGCTTTGTATCATATGCAAGCGGGCTTAGCCCAGCTTTCTGCCGTTCTTCATTTACTAGTTTATGTACATTATCTTCAACAGCTTGAATATCCAAAGTACCAAAATCCATACTACCATTTTGCAACAAAAACAAAACCCCAGTGACTGAAATTACAAGTACTAGAGCTAACGACTGCACAGCTTTTTTAGCTCTATTAGCACCATAATAATGTCTATCCCAACCTTTGCGTTCACCATAGCTTTGATCTCTCCACCTTTTTCTTTGTTTAAAATATCGAACTGCGGACTTGATTGTCATAATAAATGCAATTAATTCCAATAATTGTCCATAGGGAAACGGAAGAAGAGTATAACTAATTATGATTGACGCAATGAGAAATCCTAACCACATTAAGGTCTTGTTTTTTGGAGTCATTAACCTAATACTAATACAATTAAAATGAATCTGAAAAGTGTTCCATAATTCTGTTTGTTCAAAATTTTCAAACCCTTCTCTGTTCCTGCTTGCTATGGGTGGGTATCGAAGTAATATTACATTCCCCTGTAGGTGTAATAGTAAAAGTACGAATTCTAATTCACTTCTAAATTCTTGTTATCTAGGCGTAGACCTTTTGCAGTTGTTGTTCGATTCCACAAACATAATTTAATCTACCAAAATTAGCATCAATATTCTAACCCCTTGAAATATGCCCCACAGATATTAGCGTCCTGTATTCTTGCTATCGGACTTGCTTCCTCATTCCCAAATGCATTTGGATACACTCAAGCAACCTTTGAAGAAAATTTTGATGGTGCTTTGAATGGATGGAAAAGTCTTCTATGTTTAAAACATATTAACGATATAGATGGCAGGCAGTCTTGTTCTATTGGTCAAAGCGTAATAAGTAATCCAGGTGAGCTTAACAAAGATGCCAAGTCATCTCCTTATTGGGGCTATATACAAATTAAATCTACATATCCAAAATGCATTGAAAAAACACATGATGTAAGATATCAAAAAACCTTTGATGTTACTGTTCCAGACATTTATGATGTTAGTGCATGGATTGCTACATCGCCTTGTCCTACATGTAAATTAAAGACATCTCACCTTTACATTGATGGAGAAGAGATTTTATCACAAAAGGCAAGTAGCGGAATACCAGTTCTTGAGAAAAGTAAAATTGATCTAAATCCAGGCACACATACAATTACAATTAGAGCAACAACTGATAGAGCATGTACTGGAGAGTTTCGCTCATCTTTTGATAATATACGAGTAGAACGTGCAATTACCCAAGATGAATATAATGCGTTAGAAAAAGCCAGGGCAGAAACTAATGCAAAAGATAGAGCAGATGCTGCTGCTGAACAAGCAAGAGCGGATGCTGCTACTGAAAAAGCCAGAGCAGATGCTGCTACTGAAAAAGCCAGAGCAGATGCTGCTGCTGAAAAAGCCAGAGTAGATGATTCAAACTCGAGGATACAACCACCTGTTAGAGAAGATTTAACAACAGATTCCCAACCCCAAAGCAAGGTTACAATCTGTCACCTTCCAAATGATAATTCCGTAAAACCACAAACAATAACTATTTCCCAAAGTGGATTGGAAGCCCATCAGAAACATGGTGATTATCCCGGTACATGTCTTGCAGAAGAGCCATACAATTCCCCTACTGTTCCCGATAATGATAAAGACAAAAATTTAGAAAAAGAAATTGAAAAACTTAAGAAAAAAGTGGAAGAGCAAGAAAATAGTATCAATTCTCTAGATAGAATCATTAGTGAAATTAGTCAATTTGTAGATAGAATTAGAGGCTTTTTCCTTTGAGTGGAAAAATTAACGGAGGAATCTAGGTAAAATGGCTGAGATTGGAGCAATGGTTTTGATTGCAATTGTAGTTTTTCTCATCGCAATTGCCGCAGGTGCTGCATCAAAGAGACGAAGAGTTTCCTATGGATCGCATTATGAGAACCACAGAAATTGGGATGACGATGATGAAGACTATGAAAGAGAATCACATCGACGAGAGCGCGACTATGAAAGACAAAGAAGACGTGAAGAAAGAGAATATGAGCGACAACGAAGACGAGATGAAAATGAGGCAAGACGCCAACAAAAGGTATGGACTGACTCGCTACAAGACTCTGCTGATTATGCCAACAATTTCTTTGGTGGTGGAAAAAGACGTAGTTGGGGCTTTTAATTTCCTAAATTCTAAAAATTCTTAATTCATAGTTTGGTAATAATGTTCCAAACTTAAGTAAAACATACTCGTAATACTACTGGCGAGAACGTACCACTATCCATGTTTGTCAGCCTCGTTACTTCCTTCAACACGTTCTCGCATTGGATTTCTAAAAATTTAGATTCATAACTAGTCTGGAAAAATTTTCATTATCTGTTAGCTATTATGAAATAGATTCCAAACGTAATTAATAAATTCTTTATCGAAATACATGTGTGATTCATCAAAGTCAAAATTAGGCCTCTTGTCTCCGTTTGTGTCAGCAATCTTTACATCTACAACTACTGGATTTCCTAGACCTAATGTTGATGGATTATAAATCAAAAGATACGAACCTGGCACTACATTGCAATCTTTTGATACTGATGACATCTCACTTTCGTACTCGCTACAAGAAAGGTAAAAAGATGCTTTACCAGAAATTACATCTCGGGGATTTGAATTTGGGGGAACAACATAAACATGAAATCCATTATTTCCGCCATAGGTTTGTGCTGTGTAACCGAAATAACCTCCATAACAGAGAGGAATTGATTGCGCGGAACCATCGGGTAGAGTGATACTATCTCCATGATACCAGTCAAATTTGTTTCCAGTTCCTTTCTCATACATTATGTTATTAGAATCACTTACATGTGTATACCCTAATGCATGACCAACCTCATGCCACATAATCTTGTAAACGGTATAACCATTAAATGGCGTCCATTCTCCATAACAGTTATTGGTTCCAAGACCAACAATCAGATAATTACCTACTTGTCGTCCAATTGCG
>DATEAJ010000089.1:0-2233 GCA_035288445.1 Nitrosopumilaceae archaeon | reverse complement strand
GGACTAGTTCATCTAGATCTTGCTGAAAATGAAATTCCAAAGTTTGCGTTTCCATACGTTAAGAACTTGGTAGTACTTGAAGTATCAAGTGACAAAAGTCATCAGAGTGATAACAAATACTGCGAAAAAACAAGACGCGATGTTAGCAGAAAAGGGATAACAATGACAAATCTTGTCAGCCTTTCGGTTCTTGATAAGTTAAAATAGAAAAGTTAAATACACTGCCAAATTCTGTTTTTGTATTGAGCAAACCATCAGAACTTGGTTCACTAAAAATTGGATCTTACATATTGCTACCAGTTGACAGTCCTAATGCAGAGCCATGTAAGATAGTTGAATTTGATACAAGCAAGCCAGGAAAACACGGCGCAGCAAAAGCAAGAATTGTTGCCGTTGGTATATTTGATAAGAAAAAATATCCTCATGTATCACCAGTCAGTGCACAAATCCAGGTTCCACTCATTGACAAAAGAGTAGGTTCGGTCATTTCAAAAACTGAATCCATAACCCAGGTGATGGACTCTGAAACCTTTGAGGTGTTTGACATCAGTCAGGTTGAAGATGAAATAAAAGACAAGGTTGCACAAGGCCAAGATGTAGAATATTGGAAGGTAATGGATAGAACTATTATAGTAAGAATCAAGAGCTAAATTTCGGATGCTGATGATGAGTAGAAAAGCCAACTGAACTATGATGAAGATTATGAGTATTGAAGCATCCTAGGCTTTTCTAATTGATTTTGGATACGATTTATACGCACGATTTATACGCACGAACTGACTATACAACAGTACATGAAAGGGTTATGCAATGTATGCCTTTCTTCAAATATGGAAATCACGGTAAAAGATAGCCTTTCATTATGTGAAAAATGCCTCAAACAGATAACCAAGCTAGAAAAAAATTAATTGGCATCAAAACTTTGTCTATACATTGAACTTGGCAGCATTATTTTCTGGTGGAAAAGACAGCACATTTGCAATTTACAAAGAAAAACAAAATGGAAACAACATAACCTGTGCTGTAACTGTTTTTCCAGAATCTGACGAAAGCACATTTTTACACTATCCAAATATTGATATCACAAAACTCCAAGCAAAATCAATGAACATACCACACTTTTTTAGCCAAACAAATTCTAACGATGTGGAAACAGAAATGCAAGAAATTCAAAAATTACTTGCACAAGCAAAAAAAGATTATACAATTGAAGGTCTTGTACATGGCGGAATACTATCTAAATTTCAAAAAGATAGATTTGAAAAAATTGGTTCAAAATTAAATTTGAAAATTTTCTCGCCACTCTGGCAAATAAATCAAAAAGAATATTTGAAAGATCTGATCGAAGCAAAATTTCGATTTATAATTACAAGTGTTTCATCTGCAGGTCTTGATGAGTCATGGCTTGGAAAAGAGATCACAATGCAAGACGTAGAAAAACTGGACAAGCTTGCAACAAAACATGGGTTTAATCTGAGTTTTGAAGGTGGAGAAGCAGAGACTCTAGTTCTTGACTGTCCCCTCTTTTCATCTCCAATTAAAATAATTAATTCAAAGAAAAGCTGGGACGGATATAGAGGAAGATTTGAAATAACCGAGGCAATCTTAGAGCAATAATGCTTGACATTTTAAAAACAGGCCTTCGGGCGGCATTGAAAAAGATTGTAAATTCATCAGGCATAGACGAGGCACTAATAAAGGAACTTGCCAAGGACGTCCAAAGGGCACTTTTACAATCAGATGTAAATGTAAAACTTGTCTTTGAAATAACAAAAAATCTAGAACAGAGATCACTAAATGAAACTCCTCCCCCCGGGCTTTCTCGAAAAGATCACATCGTAAAGATACTGTATGATGAGCTTGCAAGGTTACTTGGAGTAGAGGAAAAACAATTCTCGTTTCAACCAGGAAAGCTAAACAAGGTGCTTATGCTTGGAATTCAAGGAAGCGGAAAGACTACAATCACTGCCAAATTATCAAAGTTTCTTACCAAACAAGGATATCGTGTTGCAGTAGTTGGAGCTGATACCTACAGACCTGGCGCACTTACACAACTTAAAACAATGTGTGAAAAAGCAAACGTCGAAGTTTATGGCGAAGAAAACAACAAGGATTCTCCACAAATTGTTAAAAATGGTTTAAAACATTTTGAGAGTTCCACTCTTGATATAATATTAATTGATACTGCTGGACGACACAAGGAAGAAAAAGATCTCTTAGAAGAAATGACACA
>DATEAJ010000088.1:0-5099 GCA_035288445.1 Nitrosopumilaceae archaeon | reverse complement strand
CATCAGGTTTTGGTTTTGGTTCAGAAATATCTTTTACTTTTAAAATTCGCTTATAATTATCATCAGGCGCATATTCTTCATATACCACTGCCTTCATATTTACAGACGCTTAATTTGCCCCTAATATATTTTCGCTAATCTATTTTCGATTAATTTTGAAATCTCGTTTTGGTTGTTGAACTGATTGTAGAATTTGTTTTAATTGATCATCAGAAATTTGTGTGTTTAGTTTACCCTGTGATGCCATACCAATAAGATAATTTTCAACCATTGCAGCAAGTTCAGGTTTAACCATCCTGACGTTATTTAGCCTTAGTCTTGCTTGTGGTTGAAGTAAAGTTCGTAATGCTTGTTCTTTCATTGTGTTAACTTCAGCTTCGGTAGGTTCTCTTTCATTATCTTGGTTTGGGTAACTCATAAAACCACACTAGGAATATTTCTTAAGATTTGGATTTTTTACAACTAATTCGTTTAGAAGTTCTGTGGCAACTCCGTCAATTTTTTTCATTCCTTGATGGGAGATAGTTCTTCCTTTCCCTTCCACTTTATCAATATAACCAAGTTTTTCTAGATTGTGGATGGCTGTTCTAATTATAGCACCACCGGCATCTCTGTGATGATTTCCACCATATCCAACTGCTTTTACTCCTCCATACATACCCCGAAGATCTTTTACACCTATTGGACCATGAAGGTATATTTTTCTGAGAAGTGACGCACATCTTGTATACCACCAATCATTTTTTTGTGGTGGTTTTTCTGCATGTGGACCAGTCTTGACAAATGGAATCCAGCTTGGAGTTAAGATTTCTTCATTTTTCAGAATCTCCGATAGTTTGTTAATCAGTACATCAGCTGGTACATCGTATGCCTTTGCCATGAAAATGAAAGTTTTCAGTTCGTCTTATAAATCATTGAGCTTTGGAAATGATCTTTCTATATGTATGATTACAGAACCCGCATGTTATACGAATTGATTTTACAGAAGATCGACCCATTCTGATTCTTGCACCAACTCCTGGAGCAATAAATTTTTTACACTTTTTACAAAAGTTCATTCGTATATGATAAGGCATTCTTATTCTATATTTGGTACTAATTTTTTTTGCAAGAGTTGCCTGTCTTTGCGCTAATGATGGATTATTTCTTGAGTTTGATATAGCGTTTTGAATTAGGATTTCCATTCTTTCTAATGCAATCTGGCGTATTGCTGCTTTCATGGAAGTTAAATAATGTCTTACCCTTAAAATACAATCTTGCTTTCATTGATACTGGCCGAGTCTGCGCTTGAATTAGTTCCTAAAGAACTACAGAATCATAATTCTGTGCTTGCATATAGTAAAAAGATGGACAAAAAACCATCTAAAGTTATTTTAGATATATCTTGGCATTTTGCTGCAATGAAGGGAATCAAGAATGAGATAAAACGTGGCAGACCGGATTTGGTCCATTTTTGTCTTCTTGAATGCTGTACTATTCCTTTGTATTTTGAGAAGAAACTTCATGTTTATGTTCATACCATAGATGACAAAGTAATTTTTGTTGGCGATAATGTTCGCCTACCAAAATCTTATCATAGATTTGTTGGTTTGATTGAAAAGCTATACTCTGAGAAAAAAATAGAACTAGATGGCAAAAAATTACTTGAGATAAAAGATATGACTTTTAGTGATCTGGTTGATAAGATTGGTGCAAAAAAAGTGATTGGTTTTTCTACAAAAGGACAAACAAGTTCGTATGATAAAATTGCAGCAGATGTTGAAAGAGATTCATGTATCATTGTTGGTGGATTTTCAAAAGGACATTTTTCTGATGAAATATTAAAAAAGATCGATAATCTAGTTTCTGTTGACAAAAATCCTTTGGAAGCTCATGTAGTGATTTCTCGTCTATTATATGAGTGCGAAAAAAGAATTATTATGTAGGTTAAAGATTGGCAGTGTTAAGCGGTCGTAGTATAGTTTGGTTAGTACACTGGCCTTCCAAGCCCGTTACCCGGGTTCAAATCCCGGCGACCGCATCCTTTGTTCTAAACTGAAATAATTCCAATTGAGATCAAGTATTGAATTCCTGCGGCAAATGTTTTATCATCTATCTTTCCTTCAGACCATAAAGCGGCATTTTGTTTTACCCAGTTTGGGATTTTATCTACACTATGTTGTTTTTCAGTATGAGGTATAGATATTATTTCTTGTTGTATGAGATATTCAATTCCTTTTAGGAAATCCGTGCTACTTATTGTACCATCTACCCACCAACCAGCGTTTTTCTTAATCCAATCTGGAATGTGTATTTTAGTTTCTACTAATTGTTTATCCCCAGATTGCTCTGGCTGCATACCAAATATGTAAAGCCACGCAATACCAGACTCTGTCTTGTTTATGAGATTGCCGTATAGGATGATATCAGAGTCTTGTGATGAAAATTTTGTTTCGATAAGATTTGTTCCACGTAAACTAACACTAATTCCATTTTTTACAAATTGTGGAAAATCATTTAAGCTTCCTACTTTTTTTGCAAATGAACCATTATTAGTTTCTCCTACTGTTATTTCTTTAACAATCATTTTACCTCCAGCTTGTTCTATTAGTTGAGCAGCAAATTCTTGTTGAAGTGGATTAATTATTTTATGGGTTTTATCAGAATACGAATAATCAATTTTTTCTCCTGGTGGTTTGTTACATGTATCATCTCTCCATTTTTCAGATGACTTTATGGCATCAATCATTAGTTGCCCATGTAAAAATTCATGGTACATCATAATTTGATTTTCAATTTTTTTTATTCTTGGATCTTTTTGCACATCCTGTGTTAGATAATCAGAATTTATCTTTAATTCATTATCACAATCTATAGTTATCTTACCTTCTGAAGTTGTAACAGTACATTTCCATGTGTATGTTCCACCTGTAATTACTCCTTCCTCGTGAGTTTGAGTTTCATCAAATCTTGTTAATTTTGTTTTGATTACACTAACTACTAGGTTGTTTAGATCAGTATAATCACATGGAAAAGAAATTATCAATGGGTTTTCAAACGTCTCAAGTATCTCACTTACGTTCTTTTTTTCAACATCGAGTCTTTCAAATTCCGAAAGTAATTTTTTGTATAATTGTTGTTCCTGTGAGGTGGGAGAAACATAATCATCACCAAATACAGGAATGATATTCGCTAATAGTAATGATATAACGAGAAAGGTAGAGTATCTCAAGTATACAGAATCTCCTTTGTACAATAATTAAGAGTTAGGATTGAATTGTACTTGTTTTTTAAATTCTTCCCATGCAGGTTTTGCATTTTTATCAATGTCAATTAATCCAGCACCGCAAATGTATTCAGCTGTGCGTTGTAATACAAACTCATTTCCAAAACTGATATCAAAACTTGTGTTAAGACTCTTCATGCAACTTTCTATTGGTCTATCATATTGCCTAAACCAAGAAAGAAACTCAAATCGTGGTTCATTTTTTCTGTAAAAATCATATACTACTTTCATAAACTTTACCTGTCCATCTTTGCTTCCACCAACGAATTCTGACGTGGTCCAGCTTATTTCCATTAAAGCAAATTGTTTGTTACCTACAAGATCTAAGATTTTTTCAAGATTTTTGCCTGCTTCTTCCGGAGTTTTGTCTATTTCATTTAATACATTTACAGGAAAATATGTAAAAGCAACAAAATCTCCCTGATTAAGCTTGCCCACAAGATCTTCTTGTTGATGGTTTAACACACCGTGAAGTGAAAATGAGTTTCCAAATTTTGTGTTTGGATGTTTCTCTTTAAGTTCGTTATATACCCCTGTGAAAAATTCCTCATATTTTGTAATCTCATTTTCATGTTCACGGAAATATACATCAATTTCTCCACCTATTATCACATGATCAACAATATTATATCTTGATAAAATGTCATCAAGAACTTTGACAGTTTTTTCCTTTAGATCATCATCAAGTAGTGGCTCTCCCAACCAAGTTGGAAATGGACCAAAAACACGGTTGTTAATTATCGAAAAGTACAATGTCACTTTGAGATCATTTTGTTTGTTAAGACTCATAAGAGCATCAGGAATTTTCCAATCATATTCTCCTTGTTGCGGTTCTAGTGTAGACCAGAAAAGATAGACATTGCTTCTCCCGATTCCTGTAGATGTGGCTTCTGCATACGCATCTTTTAGTTCTGAAATGGTGGGGGTTGGAGATGGAGTAATTATGTATAAACCGAGTTTTTCATTTTTTTGCATTAGAGGAGTTTGTGTTGGTAAGAATACCATTGTGATAACAACAACTATTACACTTGCTGCTATTGCACCGCCAAGAATTTTTTTATTCAATAATGCTTTCACTAATGATTAATAGTAAAAAAGTTATGATTAATACGATTATCCAGATGTACAGCCGCTATATCCACATTCTATGCAGAGGTTACATCCTTCTGCAAAGACAAGATTGTTTTTGCATGTAGGACACAATCTTTCTTCCATTTGTTCTTGTGTAAGTTGGTTTTGTTGTAGTTTTACCTCGCTATCAGGAATCCTGATTTGTAGTGCTTTTTCAATTTGAGCTTTCAGATATGGATTAGTAACACCTTTTGCAATGTAATCTGTTAGATATGTACTGGGCACTACTTGGAATGTTTTTTGCACATTGTCACCAGTCATATGAAGAACTTGTTCATGTCTTGAACCATCTCTAAATACAGTGATTCCTTTTAGTCCAAGCTCATGTGCTAACAAATATGATGCTTTAACATCATCTGCAGTTACATCATTTGGCATATTGATTGTTTTGGCTATTGCGTTTCCAATCCATCTTTGCCATACAGCTTGTGCCATCAAGTGATCAGTCCAGTGTATATCCATAGCAGTCACAAATATTTTCTGTATCCATTCTGGAATTTCTGGAATTCCTTTAACTGATCCATAATTGTTTGCAATCTTTTCTAAGATTTGATCATTGTAGAGTCCATGTTCTTTTAGAGCAGATTCAAAGATCTTGTTAGTATAGAAAAACCTACCAACGGTAACACGTTTTTCAAATACAAGTGCAAACATTGGTTCCATTCCGTTAGAGCAATCAGCTATCATAGAAAGTGTTCCTGTA
>DATEAJ010000087.1:0-5315 GCA_035288445.1 Nitrosopumilaceae archaeon | reverse complement strand
TAGCCAATTCCATAGCTTCTTTATCATTTTCAGGTGGTTTGATGTCAAACAATTTAGAATATTTCTCAATATCTTTAGTAGAAAGATTCTCAAATGGATCTTTTTGATCCATTGTTTGATCTTGTTTTGATGTAGATTTAGGCTCCTGCTTTGTTTCTACTTTGATTTCTGGTGTAGCCAAAATTACTTTTGGTTCTTGTTTTACCTCTTGTTCTATCTTTTCCATGTTAGTAACACTATCTTGTTCTTGTGTCTCTATCTTAGCTGTTTGCGTTTGGATAGATTCTTCCAGTCCTAATATGGATTCTAGAAAAGTATCTTTATCAAAGATTTTCAAATCTTTGTATTCTTGACCAACACCTAGATACAGAATTGGAGTAGATGTGATCTTTACTATAGAAATTGCAGCACCGCCACGAGCATCAGCATCGCTTTTTGTCAGAATTGCTCCCTCAAATTTGGTGTATTGATGAAATTCTCGTGCTTGATTTACAGTATCATTACCTGCAAGAGAATCACCAACAAAAATTCTCAGATCAGGATTTACAACTTTATTGATTTTTGATATCTGATCCATCAGATTCTTACTTGTTTGCATTCTTCCTGCCGTATCAATTAGTATACAATCAACTTTGTGAGATTTTGCGTAAAGCACAGCATCACGTGCAACAGCAGCTGGATCTGAACCATAGTTTTGTGCTATGATTTTAAGATTCAATCTCTTTGCATGTTCACTTAGTTGTTCAATAGCGCCTGCTCTGTATGTATCAGCTGCTGCAATAACAACGGAAAATTTGTTTTGTTGTAGGAGATGCGCTATCTTTGCCAAAGTAGTAGTTTTCCCAGTACCGTTTATGCCTACGAATAGTATGATGTATGGCTCACCTGTTTCTTTTTTCTTTTGAATGTTTGATGAAATGTCAATTTTTCCTGCAGCATCAAATAGATTTGAAATGTTTTCTCGTAAGCTCTGCTTCACTATATTTTCTATTTTTTCTTTTTCAACAGTTGCTCCGATTAGTTTCTTTTTAAGATCTGATTTTATAGAATCAATTACTTCTGTAGCAACATCAGATTCCATTAATGCAATTTCAAGCTCAAAGAGAACTTCGTCTATATCCTTTTCCTTTAGTTCCTTTTGTCCAAAACTCTTTGTTGCAGAGGAAAATGCGTTCCTTAGTTTTTCAAACATAATGTATGCCTTTATTGCTTTGGATTACGATGTTCTTGAATCAAGTGATTCATTTCTTGCTGTCCGTGTTCTAGTCGTGCTGCTATTTCTTGTCGTTGAGCCGAAATCTGTTGTAGCGCAACCTCCAATTCCTTAATTCTTTGTTCTACATAATTAATTGCAGCAGCTTTATCCTGTTCTATTGCAGCTCCTGCTCCGATATTTACAATCATTTTTTCTTTAGGTGAAATTGTAGCTTTAACATATGTTCCCATTCCAACAGGCACAAGAGTTTCGTATGGTGTATCTTCATTTATTGCAGTCATTGATTCAATTGCACCTGATGCTTCCTGTAAAAGTTTGATGACAGCCTCTTCTCTTTGAATCAAGTCAGCCATGTAAGCTTCAAGTGCTTGCATTTGTTGTAGTAGTGCTTGAGCTTGTTCTTCACTCATTTGCAAAAAATTCTCTTACCCGCCTATAAATGCATTCTGAAGAAGACTTCCATTCGAGAGTCTGGGTTAGATAAAAATTCTCTCTGTTCAATTTCAGGGTTTGAGATGATGGTAATTTTTTGGTGTTTTGTTGACTCCACGAATTGTGTTCTGTTTTGATTTTGTTTGCCTCTTTAGTATATTTTTTATATTTTCATCAGTAGGATTCTTAGGCAACGGATGTGTTTTTACTTCATGATCTTGTAATTCTTCCTTTGAATTAAAATCTAAACCATGACGGTTACATCTGAATGGCATATTATTGGTTACTTTTATGAATATTTGAAGTAGTTGTTTTAGATTGTGTTAACCTGATTTTGTTTTGATGCTATTTTGATGATTTTCAATTTTATTGTATTGTAAATCTAACATGATCCCAGCTTGTTCTGCTGGAATTTTCTTTATACTTCCATGTTCCCTAATAAAATAAAACAAAAAAAGAGAAGAGTTATGCTTTTGCTTTTGAAAGTCGCTTGTCTACTTCGTCCCAGTTTACCACATTCCACCATGCAGTAATGTAGTCTGGACGTCGGTTTTGGTATTTCAGATAGTATGCGTGTTCCCATACATCTAGTCCTAACAGAGGAACCAATCCCTTTGTTCCCGGACTAGTCTGGTTTGGCATAGTTGTAAATTCAACTTTCTTGCTTTGTGGATTGTAAACTAACCAACCCCAACCACTACCTTGTATTGCGCCAGTATCTTTTGTGAACTTTTCTTTGAAAGTAGCAAAGCCACCAAAAGATGAATTGATGGCATCAGCCACACTTCCACCTGGTTCTCCACCTCCATTTGGTTTCATGTTGTTCCAAAACAGAGCATGGTTATCATATCCTCCACCGTGGAAGTTTACTGCACCTCTTACATTTTCAGGCACTTTGTCTATGCTGGATAGCAGTTTGGTTAATTCCATGTTTTGCAATTCAGCACTAAGACTTTCCAACGCGGCGTTCAAGCCATTTGTGTATGCTTGATGATGTTTAGTATGATGTATTTCCATTGTCTGAGCATCAATATGTGGTTCTAACGCATTGTATACATAAGGCAATGTTGGAAGTTCATATTTTGCCATACAAATCTCACGAGTATATACAATTTATGGCTTTGGTTACATAATGAATTTTATCTGATGGTATTTTGATAAAAAATGGATGTATTCCAAAATCATATTTTGCCTGCTTGTTGTTTTGTGCATTACCCTACTTTTATCTCATTTAAAAACTAAAGAATTTGGAGAAACCTATCTTGAAAAAAGTGTTCCCCTAATAGGAGCTGATCTTCCTAGAAGTAAAGGTTTTGAAGGCAATGGAATAAAAATTGCGGTAATAGATACTGGAATAGATTACAATCATCATGATCTATTTGGTTTTGGTCCTAATGGAAAGGTGGTTGGCGGATATGATTTTGTGGACAATGATGAACAACCAATGGATACCAATGGCCATGGTACTGAAGTAGCTGGCATAATTGCGGCAGATGGAGACCTAAAAGGAGTAGCCCCAAAAGCAAAGTTACTTGCTTATAGGGTTTCAGCAACTGGTGAATCTGTCTCATCAGAATTCATAGTCAGTGCAGTACATCGTGCAATTAAAGAAAAAGCAGATATCATAAACATAAGCTTAGGCGTAAACAAAACAAACGAAGAACTTGATAGAGCTGTAAGTGAAGCTGTAAAGAAGGGAATTGTTGTTGTCACAGCTGCAGGAAACAGCGGCCCTGGAATTCAGACAATTGGAAGTCCTGCAGAAAGTATTGATGTAATAACAGTCGGTGCTTCATATAACAACATAACATCAAGTATTGTTTCAACATTAGAAATAGAAAAAAAACAATATGAAGTAATACCAATGCGTGGAACCACTCCATTGTCTGAACCAATCATTGAAAAAGTTGTCTTTGGCGGCTATGGCAGATATAGTGATCTGATAAATGCAAATGTAAAAAATTCTATTTTACTTGTCGAAAGAGGTAGCGATGTTAAGGATGAAAAAGTGTTTTTTTCTGAAAAAGAATACAATGCTGCACAAAGTGGTGCCAAAGCAATAATAGTTTACAATAACGAACCAGGCATATTTTTTGGCGAGCTTGTTCATCCAGATTCAAGCATAAATTACAAACCAAGCATACCAGCTTTGTCAATGTCAAGAGATGACGGACTTGCGCTAAAAGCAATCTTACAAAATGAAACAATAGCAAACCTCGATGTGTTTTATCATCCAGATTTTGTGACACCGTTTAGCTCACGTGGGCCAGTCTCACCTTTTTACATAAAGCCTAACATGGTAGCACCAGGCGTATTCGTTAATTCCACATCCATAGGAAATAGGTACAATCTCACAAGTGGAACAAGTTTTGCTGCACCACATGTGTCTGGCGCTGTAGCCATACTTTTACAGAAAAACCCAGATCTTGAACCATCTGAGATTGCTTCATTACTTTCCACCACATCAGACACAGTATCAAATCCTTATGGCGACATCTTTCCTGTAGAAATAGCTGGTAGTGGAAGAATCAATCTTGCAAAAGCATTTTCTGCAGATCTGGTTATAATACCACACAGTCTTGTTTTCAATCTTTCACTAGAAAATCTAACTGGTACAAAGTCACTACATTTGAAAAGTCTCCAAGGAAAAACAATTCCATTGAAAATAGAAATTTCGTCAGAAGAAAAGAGTATAAAATTTGAACATTTTATTGAAGATGATCTTCTTCATATCAAGACATCTATTACAGAACAAAGACTTGGGGATTTTGAAGGAATGCTGAAAATCAATGATGACGAAACACTTTATCACATTCCTATCCTTATACATGTAACAAAAGGAACAATCAATACTAATGAAAAAGAAGGATTGTTAAGTTTTAATCTATTTTATCCCGAAAATTGGACATATGCAAAAATTTCTTTGACAAACAGAGAAACTGAAGAAACTCTGTTTACATCAATTACACCAATGAAAAATTCTACACTCAAGGTTTACGATATAGGAGAATATTGGATCGAGGCACAGATTACTACTAACAATACCATTGACAATGCATATGGAACAATTATAGTAAATAGACCCTCAGAAAAAACAGGATTCGAGTTACTGGAGACATCAGACATCCCATTAAAACAAGTTCTCATAGTTTCTGGAGTACTTTTAACATCTGTAATAATAGGATTAAAGATTAGACGGTCATAAGATACTTATTCTGAAATTTGTGGGCCAGCATCACGTATTTCCTGTGGTGTCTCTCCAAATTTCTTAAAATTCTCTATAAACATGCGTGCAAGCTTTCTAGCAGACAAATCGTATGCATCCTTTTCAACCCAAGTGTTTCTAGGGTCTAGTATTTCAGATGGCACATCGGTACATGATGTAGGCACATCTAGATTGAATATGTCATCATGACGATATTTTACTATGTCAAGTTTTCCAGTAAGTGCGGCAGTAACCATATTCCTTGTATATTTTATGTTTATTCGCTTACCAATTCCATATGGACCGCCAGACCATCCTGTGTTAATGAGATAAACAATCGTATTGTGTTTTGTGATTTTTTCTCCAAGCATCCTTGCATATACAGATGCATGGCGTAACATGAATGGAGCTCCAAAACACTCTGAGAAGGTTGCCTTTGGTTCTGTGATTCCTCTTTCTGTA
>DATEAJ010000086.1:0-2145 GCA_035288445.1 Nitrosopumilaceae archaeon | reverse complement strand
TCTATCATCTTTTTTAGTACGGCTACAGAGACTCCACCAGCAGGTTCTGTGAATATCCCTTCTGTCCTTGCCAGCAAGAGTATGGCATCTAAAATTTCCTTGTCTGTGGATTCTTCTGCCCAGCCGTTGTATTGTTGTAGTCGTTTGAGAACATAACGACCGTCTCCAGGATCTCCAATGGCCAAGCTTTTTGCTATTGTATCAGGTTGTTCTACAGGTATTATCTCAGTATCTTTTCTCTTAAACGCGTCAACAATTGGTGCACATCCATGTGGCTGTGCTGCAATCATATGCATCCTTGAGACATTATTTACAAGTGAGAGGCTTTCCAGTTCCTCAAAGCCTTTACAAATTGCGTTTAACATGGCTCCACTTCCTACTGGTACAACTAAATGATCTGGTACGTTCCAGTCAAGCTGCTCTGCTACTTCAAATGCCAAAGTTTTTGATCCTTCAACATAGTAAGAGCGCATGTTGATATTTACAATTCCTATTCCTTTGCTGTCACCAATTTGAGCTGCAATTCTATTTGCGTCATCGTATGTTCCATCTACTGCGATGAAATTAGCACCATAGGCAAGTGCTTGTGCAATTTTTGCATGTTCAATATCGCTTGGTGCAAAAACATAACATGGAAATCCTCCCTTTGCAGCATGAGCTGCAGTAGCTGATGCAAGATTTCCTGTGGATGCACATCCAACTGCATTAAAACCAAACTCTTTTGCCTTTGATACTGCAACACCTGCAGGTCTGTCTTTAAATGAGAAAGTAGGATTTACAGAATCATTTTTGATATACAAATTATTCAAGCCAAGTGTTTTTCCAAGCTTTTCTGCTTTTAGTAGAGGAGTCATGCCAGCTCCAATACTTACAATGTTTGATTTTTCTGCGATTGGAAGAAGCTCAAAGTATCTCCAGTAAGTATGCTCGCGGTTAGCAAAGGTGTTTTTGTTTACGGAAGGAAAATCATAGTTTACATCAAGTGGACCAAAACACTCGTCGCAGATATATTTGAAGATAGGCGGGTACTCTTTTTTACATTCTCTGCATCGTAGCGATTTTATCTGCGTCAAGATGAATCTGACTTTGTAAAATCATACATAAGGCGTCCTAATATGAAGTTAAGTAATACTTAACTTTAGATGTGAATTTATTCAGTGACATTTAATGTATTTTGTGTATTAAAATAAAAACTATAGGCAAAATAATCACGCGATATTGAAAAATAGTAAGGACCTGAACATTATAAAAAAAATTTTACATCTTGAAAAAATATTAATAAAGAATCTAGTTTGTAATTAGCGAATTGAACCAGAAAAAAACTATTCCAATAATTGTTGGAATAATAGTTGTTGTCATAGCTATTATTCTAAGTTATTACATTTCACAAAAATCAGATAGTGAGATCAAACAACAATGGATTGTTTCAGGCCCTTTTGCAATAAGCAAATCTCAGTATAAGATAGGTGAAAATGTTTTCATGACTGTAAATAATTTACGACCAAACGAGATTGGCAACCTTTTCATAATTAGCCCGCAAAACAAGACCTTTACAGTAATTCCTTTTAATGGAACAGCCAAGGATCACTTCAATTATTATTTCAAACCTGATATTAGCAAGGCATCAAGAATATCTTCTACAGAAGAGTTGGTTGGAAGATGGCTAGTAATATCTGATCTGGTTAAATATCAACCTCTTAGCTTTGAAATCATTAATGAAACTCTTCCAGGTTATACAGCTGATGAAGAGACTCAGATTGAAAAATTACTAAAGCCTACGCTTAACAAAACAGGCTAGAATTATTTATTTTCCAAGGCATTGTGAAAGCAGACACGTTCTCCTGTATGACAAGCAGGTCCAGCTGGTTCTACAAGATATATGATTGCATCAGAATCACAGTCAACTAGAATTTCTTTTACTTTTTGAGTATTGCCAGATTCCTCTCCTTTCATCCACAGTTTGTTTCTTGATCTGCTCCAAAACCAAGAATTACCAGTCTTTTGCGTAAGAGATAGTGATTCTTTGTTGGCATATGCAAGTGTAAGAACTTCTTTAGAGTGAATGTCTTGCACTATAACAGGAACTAGCCCATCACTTTTTGAAAAATCAATCTCATCTATTGTTTTTTTCATAAAAATTTTCTA
>DATEAJ010000085.1:0-4894 GCA_035288445.1 Nitrosopumilaceae archaeon | reverse complement strand
TATGATTACTCCATATGCTATTGAAGAAAAGATCCAAATAATACTTGTAGCTCTTTTTTTTCCAAGTAAAATAACAAGAGTCCTCCTACCGCTAGCCTTGTCAGCATCAAAGTCAGGAAATGAATTTACAAAAAGCACCATCGAAGATAAAACTCCTAAAACAACTCCTCCAAGAACCGGCTCTGTCACAATTTCAGACGATTGTACAAAATACGTTCCAAGTACAATCATTGTTCCTTTTATTGCTACAAACAGCTCGCCTAAACCTGAATCAACAATCCTTGTAGAATAAAAGTAAATTGAGACAATTGCAAAAGTAAGTATGATTGCAATTGTTACGCCATTTACAAAAATAAAATAACCTCCTATTGCAGCACCTAAAATGAGAGCAACGACTCCTGCTACGTACACTTCATTTGGTTTTAGTAGTCCTTCTGGTAAAACGCCTGTGCCGCCACTAAACTTTGTTCGTTTTGTTTTTGTGTCTATGTTGCGCTTAAAATCCCAATAATCATTGAGTAGATCAACACTTGCATGTAACGCTATCACTCCAGCAAATGTTAGAGCTGCATTGAATACATCTATGGTCTGATATTGCCACCAATTTATGGCAAGACCAAGACATACTGCAATTACTGACGAAAGAAGAAATCTTATTCTAATTACTCTAAACCAAGTAGATAGCATTACACTAAAGACTCGTCACTTACACTAAGGGGTTTTCGCCCCATAAAACCTTCGTCCTTACCATGCCAGAATTTTATTTCCGTTTCCCCTTCTTTCCAGCAAAGAAAAACCTCTTCATTAAATCTAATTGATGGAAAATCTAGTAAACCTTCTTCTATACTCTTGATCATTACTCCCATATTTTCTAAATCTTCTATGGCTTTGTAAAAATTTGACATCGTAGTATTGAGTTCTTGCTTTTTAATTACATAATCTTTAAAGTTTGACATGTATTTTGGATTTGTTTCCATTTCGCTTTGAATTAACACCGCCTGATCTTTTAGGTTAACAATGTCCTTGAATTTTTTTATAACTATCGGTAGTACCTCATTAGCATCTTTTATTGTAAAATGTGAAAACATTAGTAAGTTAACAAAATGGCCCAGTTAAAAGCATATGGTCAAAACTAAGATTATTTTTGTATTAAATTAGGAGGATGAGATCACTTCGCCAATCATTCTTGAGGCCAGATGAGACGTCCTATCCTTGATATCATAATCAGGACAGACTTCCATTATATCCATTCCCAGAATTCCTTTTTGTGCAAGAGATTTTAGCAAATACACGGCTTCACTGTTTCGCAGTCCTATTGGTACAGGGGCAGAGACTCCTGGAGCAAATGCTGGGTCTATTGCATCCATGTCAAATGAAACGTACACATTTTTTCCTACTTTTTCTATAATTTTTTTCTCAGTTTCCAATAAACCAATTTTTAACATGTCAAACGGGGTAATCACTGAAAGATTATATTTTTTGATATTGTTAATTTCTTCCTGTTCTGGAGTTCTAATTCCTATCTGTATGCTTGATTTCAAATCTATAAACGGCAAGACATCAAAAAAGACAGAGCCATAATAGTTTCTTGTAGAACTAATTAAATCAGGATGAGCATCAAAATACACCAAAGACAAAGAACCATATTTTTTAGAAATTGATTTTATTATCTCTACTGATATTGAATGATCTCCTCCAATAGATATCGGTATTTTGGATCTTGAAACTATCTTGTTAATGACTTCACCAATCTGATCTCTTGTAACATTTCCATAATCAAACACTTTCTTTTTTAGCCCTCCAAATGGCATCCCTAGAGATACTGTATTGTCTCTAGAGTATGTATCCCTAGTTGAAGATATCTGGCGTATCTTGTCTGGTGCTTCTGATGTGCCTTTTCGCAGAGCATGAGACTTGGATTCATCTGGAATTCCTATGATCACAATATCTGCCTCATCAAAACTATCAGTATTTGCCCAACTGATACTCAACTTACGTCACCTACAAGAACACGTTGATTTTTTCCTTTATTTGATATCACAAGAGCACCGTCTTTGTCAATTTTGACTGCTCTTCCATGTATTTGGCCAGCTGAGGATGTAACGCTAACTGTCTTTCCAATTGTAGATGATCTCTTTGTCCATTGTTTTATTATGTGTTCAGAATTTCCATATAAAAATAAATTGTACAATCTTTCAAGCTCCAATAGAAACGCCTGTACTAATTGAGTAGGATTTGTTTTATTATTTCTGGTTACAAGTGTGGCTACACCATAATAGTTTCCTGTGTTTTTAATGGTCTTTTCGACCTCTTTTACATCAATTTTGAAATTAATTCCTACGCCAAGAATTAGATAATTAATTTTACCTGATTCTACAGATGCGTCAACTAGAATTCCTGCTACCTTTTTATCATTGATGGTCAAGTCATTTGGCCACTTTATCTGCGGTTTAATTTTCAAAACTTTCTCAATTGCAAGTGAAAGCGCAAGTGATGAAATTATAGGAAATAATGTAGATGTTGAAATTTCAAATTCTGGACGTAAAATCACCGACATCCATATTCCACCACTAGGCGAAGTCCATTTTCTACTTAATCTTCCCCTGCCCTGAGTTTGTTTCTCAGCAATTACTACGGTTCCATTTTCTTGCGGTCTTGATGTTAACTCTATAGCAAAATTTTGTGTAGAATTTATCGTATCAAAGTAATAGATTCTTTTGCCAAAAAGGTTTGTTTCTAATCCATCACTTACTTCCCAGGGTAAAAGCAATTCTGTGGTTTTTGTTAATCTATATCCAAGCTTTGGCCGTGAATCAATCTTGTATCCTAGAGATTGAAGCTTTTTGATATGTTTCCAAACTGCAGCACGACTAAGCATCAGTGGTTCGCTTATGTCTTGTCCTGACAAGTATTCTGATTTGTGAGATTTAAGAAGAGTGACTATCTTGACAAGAGAACTATTATCGTAAGAAGTATACACGTAAAGATTTCACACTACTCATTTAATAAATTCTGTATTCTGCTTTCAAGAAGACCATTTTGACCAAAAGAAACATCACGCAGTATGCCTTTTTTATCAATGAGTATAGAAGAGGGTGTTCCTCTCAAAGCATATTCTTCAAAAGTTTCAGCAGAATATTCTTTTGATCTCAAGTATTGTTTAACACGTTCAATTAATTCGGCTTTTTGCTCTGAGCTATACGAATCAAAGTTTGGAATATTTGCATCTATGACCTCCATTATTTTTTCTTGGCTTAGGTTTTCTGATGCTTTTTTCAACGAATCCATTGCTACTGGAAAAGGAATTTTGTATAACAGCTTTGTTCCATTAAGCTGTCGGTATTGTCCAAGTGCATTTAGTGTATCACCTATTGTTTCACCAGTAGTAAGTAATAGTTCTAAATTTTCTAACGTATTTTTATCAAAATCTTCAAAGGCGGTGGCCATGCCAAGAACTGTAAGTCCATTTTTGTGATATTTGTTATATATCTCAATTGCCTCAGGAATTCCATTTAAAAAACAACCAGGACAATTTACTTGAAAAACTTCAACAAGAATTACGCTATCTTTTTCTTTATCTATATTTGTTGGAAGTCCTTGAACCCATTTTGACACTTTTAGATTAGGTGCTTTTTCGCCAATTCTTACCGTCATTGACTGAACCCTATTGGTAAATTAGTTAAAAACGTAATTATTCCAGAGATAGAAAATGAAATGAGATAATTTTTTATATGCTTGCTAAGAAGGTCCAACAATGACTTCAAAATACGTAGCATCCTTACTTTTGGCATCTGTTTTGTTGATGTCCGTCGCTGTACTCTCTTTACAAACAGCAGACGCACTGAAAGGCTCCGGTTCATCGAACCCAAAAACACGTCACAAAAATGTCTGCGGTGATCAATTGTGTACTGTATCTGGAGCAAAACAGGTGATGAAAGAAAAGATGACCGAAAAGGCGATGGCAGAAAAGATGCCAGCTAAGAGCATGATGCAAAAACAAATGAACGCATATCATGGATGGAAGACAAAAACTGGAACCATCACATCCGTACAAGATCCAGGAGTTGGTCATGAATCACATCAACTTGCAATAATTTTGCCACCAATCTCAAATGTCTATAAAGGAATCCTGACATACGACACATCTGAGAACATTCAACTTGTGGCACTACATGGTCCACTAGCACCAGGTGAAGGTGCAGGACAAGCAATATGGACTCCAGATGGAAAAACCAAGTTTGCTCTGACCTTTGTAGATCCAGAAAATTCTGCTGGCAGTTGGGTATTTACTGGAAATGCTTTAGCAGTTCATACAAAGAACACTAAACCATTTAAAACAAGCTATTCGATTAGCTATATAGAAAATCAACCAACTAGTACTGTAAAAACTGGAACCATCACATCCATACAAGATCCAGGCTTGGGACATGAATCTCATCAACTTGCAATAATCTTGCCACCAAGTGACAAGACTTACACTGGTATATTGACTTATTCTGCATCTGAGAACATTCAGCTTGTGGCACTACATGGTCCACTAGCACCAGATGAAGATGCAGGCCAAAAGACATGGAGTTTGGATGAAAACACAAAGTTTGCATTGACTTTTGTGGAGCCTGGAAACTCTATGGGAACATGGGTTTTCTCAGGAAATGCGTTGGCAGTTCACACAAAGAATACTGAGCCATTTACGGTGAGCTATTCGGTCGTTGCAGGACAATAGTCCTCAACATAATTTTCCTTTTTTTTGTTCTGATTTTTTAGAATCCTATATCTATGTCAAAATCCCCGCCGCCGCCCATATCAGATCCTGCGTCACCAGTATCTGATGAGGCATCTGTCCCACTGTCTGTTTGAGCTGGCATCTGGTCTACTGGAATGTAACTTGACATGG
>DATEAJ010000084.1:0-2688 GCA_035288445.1 Nitrosopumilaceae archaeon | reverse complement strand
ATTCTAATCTGAGCGATATAAAATACTTGTATGGTCTTTATCCTTATAATACAAACAAATGCAATCAGAACATATGGAAAAAATTCTGCGTGGAATGATAAATACGATGAATTCCGTCAAGCCGCCCAGAATGACTGCGCTCAAAGAGTTGCATGAGGCAGAGACTGGTGGTCCACTTAGCATACTTATTGGAACTATACTTTCCGCAAGGACAAGAGATGAGAACACTTCAGCTGTTACCAAAAAACTATTTTCAAGATACAAGACTGCACGTTCACTTGCAAGAGCCAAAGTTTCCGACGTTGAGAAGATAATCAAATCTACAGGGTTTTATCATGTAAAAGCAAGAAGGATAATTGAAGTTGCATCAATCATTGATTCACAATATCATGGTCAAGTCCCAGATAATTTGGATGAACTGCTGAAACTTCCAGGTGTTGGCAGAAAAACAGCAAATTGTGTACTTGTTTATGCTTTTGAAAAACCAGCAATACCTGTAGATACACATGTACATAGAATTTCAAACAGACTGGGTCTAGTAGAAACAAAAACTCCTGAAGAAACTGAATTTGCACTTATGGAGAGAATTCCAAAAAAATACTGGCTTCAGATAAATGATACATTTGTAATGTATGGTCAAAACATCTGTAAACCAATATCTCCCATGTGTAATGTTTGTCAGATAAAAAAAGAGTGTAAATACTATAAGACTAATTTCGTTTCTTAGTTTTTAGCAATATCACTATTATGACTCCAAAAATTCCAGCAAGCATGTATGGTAGATAGAATAGTGGATTAGCAGCAGGATTCCCAGAGACAATATTTAATATGAAATCTCCTGAATTAGTTGCAAGAGGATCGGTTGACGATTCCATTCCATATACTGAAAAATCCTTTATCTTATAATAATCAAGACTCAAGTTAGAAACCACAATTCTTTTGCCATTGTGTATTGTAAGACCGACGTCATCAGCATATACAGCAATTATTTCGTCATCACGATTCCAACCTGTTTCTTTTTGATCATGAAGAACAGCATATCCAACTTCAGGATTTTGTACTGCAACCCAGAATTTCATGTCAGGTGGGCTACTCATTCCAATCTCAATAAATTTTGTTCTATCTTCACCATCATACAGTCGTATTACTGCATTTCCTTGAGGATTTGCATATGCAATTTGGTTTTTGATATTAAGTTGCCAATTCCTTGTATGTTCATTTTCAAATGAACCGCTATTTGCATTACTGCTAATGACATTGAACTTTTCATAAGGAACGTCAACGGATTCCATGCGCACGGATGGATTTGATTCAATTTGCGCATATGCAGGAAGAATTGGAATTAAAAGTAAAAAAAATAAAACAATACTTTTTTGCACAAATTTGGCTGAAATTGGCATTAATAAAAATCTAGTCAACAAATGGTTTGTTCCAATTCATTATAATTTTAGATACTTCTGGACGTATCATGTATTCAGAAGGGGTCTGTCCTTCAAGTATCATAGTTCGTAATTTAGTACCACTTAGCTCTTCGCGAAATTCTGCTCCATGTGGGCAATTTCTTTCACTTGCAAAAGAAAGACATTTTTTGCAATAAAAAAATGCAGGATAAAAAATAGGCTCTATCTGAAGATCAGGGTATTCATTGAATATTTTCTGTGCTGCAAATGGATCATAAAAAGTTCCAACACCAGCATGATCACGGCCTATTATTATATGGGTGCAACCAAAGTTTTTCCTCATTATTGCATGATGAATCGCTTCTCTTGGTCCTGCGTATCTCATCTCTGTGTGAAGTGTTGCCAAAAAGCATCTGTTTTCGGGATAATAATGTTTGATCAATGTTTCATATGAGCTGACTATAACTTCATCAGTAAAATCGCCTGACTTTTTCTTTCCTATCAGCGGATTGATAAAAAGGCCATCATGTGTATTAAGAGATTCTTTTTGAAGCATTTCATGAGCAACGTGTGGTACGTTTCTTGTTTGAAAAGCAACAATTGTCTTCCAACCAGCTTTTTCAAAACTTGTCCTTGTTTCTGTTGGAGTTTTTCTATATTTTCGTATAGGAATTTCTTTTGGTCTTTTTACATAGTCAATTTTACCAGCCACAAGAACATCTTGCATTGCCATGGTCTTTGCCACTCCTGGGTGTTTTGGATCGGTTGTTCCATAGACACCTTTTGCAGTTATGGTTTTGTCAAATGCATACACACCTTCTACATGTAAAATAGCAAAATCACTACCTTCTGGATTTTTCAAGAGGACATCATTAGCATCCTTCATTTTTGCAGCAGTCTGCTTGTCAACATCTAATACGACTGGTATTGTCCAGGGAAGATCATTCGATAATCTGCCTTTGTTAACTACACTTTCAAAGTCTTCTTGTAGTAAGAATCCTTCAAGTGGACTAAAAATCCCATCTGCTATGTTTTCTACATCGTTTGCAAGATCTACATCAACGGAAACAGTAAATATTCCAGACAAATTTTTTGTTGTAAATCTGTTTACTAGTTTGCCACCATGCGGAGCAGCAATACCTTTGCTTTTTTCCAAAAGACTCACTTGTTACCGTGATCTGCGTGTAACCCGCATTCCTTTTCTGGATCGGTTTCCCACCACCAGCGACCTGCTCTTAGGTCTTCACCTGGTTTTATTGCACGTGTGCAAGGTTCACAGCCAATACTT
>DATEAJ010000083.1:0-3494 GCA_035288445.1 Nitrosopumilaceae archaeon | reverse complement strand
TACTTGCATGAAAAACTAGACGTAGTAATTCGATATATTTAGTAGGACTGCATTGCAATGCAATGCACTAAAAACATGAATTAGTGAACAATCATAACAGGACAGGTAGCTAATTCTGTGACTTTTCTACTGACACTGCCTAATGTCCTTAATTTTCCTATTCCATGCCTTCCTTGACTACCCATTATAATCAGATCAATTTTTCTTCCACGCATAAATTTCAAAATTGAATCTACGGGATTTCCAGATATTATATCATAATATGCCTCAAGAACACCTTTTGCCTTACAAACTGCAACCTCTGCTAAAAGTTCTTTTCTTACCTGAGATTTTACCGCAATAATATACTCTCGTACTGATTCTTCAAGCATCTTGTCTTTTTTTAATAATGCAAGCAGCATGCCTGGTGGAAAGTCCGAAGTATCAACAGCTGTAATTATGAATATTTTTGATCCGAATTTTTTTGCAATATCAATTGCTTGTCCAAGAGCATTTCTGGAATATTTTGAACCATCACAAGGTACCAGAATTTTTTTAAAAGTTTCGTTTGTCATGATTGAGTTATATTATCAAAATGTACTTAAATTAATTTACGAATTTCATGCTTGATAATCAAATTTTTATATCGAACTAATAATGATATGTACGTTATTATCAATATTGATTATCAATGAGGGTAATTTGAGGTATACAAATAAGTAATTTTTATCAAAAGCAAACCATGGAAAAGAAATCCAAAGAAAAAAAACCAGATACATCAATAGAACTAGCTCCTTTTTGGAGATTTGGCTGGCCAGAACTGGACAGAGTGTTTGACAACTTTAGAAGAGATTTTGAGCGAACCTTTGCTTCTTTCCCGGCAGGTTTGCCAGCACTTCCTAGCATATCCTCAATGTCATGTGATATAGTAGATGAAGGAGACAAATTCCGTATCAACGTAGATTTGCCAGGAGTCAAAAAGGATGAAATCAAGTTAAATGTAACTGACAATTCAATAGAAATTTCAGCAGAACACAAAGAGCAAGAAGAAGAAAAAAAGAAGAACTACGTCAGAAAAGAACGAAAAGAAATTGCGTACCACAGGACATTATCCTTGCCTGAGAAAGTGGTTTCATCAAAAGCTAGTGCAAAACTCAACAATGGGATTTTAATCATAGAAGTTCCAAAGACAACTCCTACTCCAAAACCAAAGAGTTCAACTATTCCAGTTCAATAATTCTGCATCTAATTATTTATTTTTACTATATTATTTCTTATTACTTCTGCAGAATCATTAAGTGATTTCAACTCAGACCACTCAAGATCAATTTTATTTATTTTAGCAACACCTGTTTTGCCAATAGTTACAGGCATTCCCAAACAGACATCTGATAAACCATATTCGCCTTCTAATAATATTGATGCGGAAATTTTTAATTTTTCATCGTGAATAATTGCTTTGACAATATCAACTGCATTTTTGGCAGCGCCAAAAACTGATGCCTCTTTGAATGTCTTTAAAAGTTTCCAGTAATTTCTCAATTCTTCAGCAATTCGCGCGGTTTCATTCTGCTCTAACATGCTCAAAACAGGTTTTTCATCATATTTTGCAGTTGAAAATATTGGTACCATTGAATCACCATGTTCGCCCATCACCATTCCTTCAATCTGTGACATGTTTGTATCTAATGATTTAGCAAGTAAGTATCGGAATCTGCTAGAGTCAAGACTTGAACCCATCCCAATTACACTTTCTCGTGGAAATCCAGTTTCTTTTAATACAGCATAAGTAATTACGTCAAGAGGGTTTGTAACTATCACAATCTTTGCACTGTCATTATATTTTCTTATTTTTTGTGCAATTTCTTTTGCTAACGGAACATTTGCTGCAAGCAAATCTGTTCTAGTAGTAGTTATTTTCCCTTTACTTGCTGTGATTACAACTACTTTGGAATCTCTTATCAATTCGAAGTCGTCTGTTCCTATTACAGAAATTGGCGAACCTTCTGGTATTGCATTTGTAATGTCAAGTGCCTCACCAATTGCTTTATTTTTAGTAGAATTTACTAAAACAATATCATCAAGTACTGTCGATGCGGCAAGAAATCCTACGGCTGAACCGACTCTACCTGCACCAATTATTGATATGATAGAATTTCACCTATCACTTTACTATCAAAACAGGGATCTTGGATTTGTGAAGGACACCATTTGACACACTGCCTAAAAATACTTCTTTTACTGATCCTAGCCCCCTGGCACCAATTACAATAAGATCGAATCTTTTATCTCCAGCAAAGCCTACTATTTCTTCTGCTTCGTGACCGTCAGTTATTTTTTCGGAGAAGACAATTCCATTTTGAGCACAGCGTACTTTGGCTTTTCCCATTAATTCTTTGGCCTTTTTGGCAAGTTCTTTTTCATAAGATATCGGAGTCAGCAACAAAGATTTAGGATAAAATGGTATAACGTTGATACCAGTTACTGTAGCGCCACATTGTCTTGCCAGATGAATCGCATAGTCTAGCCCTCGAAATGAATTTTTTGAACCATCCATGGGTACAAGAATTTTTCGTATTATTGGTAATTTCATAAATTGTGTTATAATAATACTGATTTAATAATGTAGCCAAAATATCATCAGTGATAACAACATAACATTTTAGCATAAGACATCATTTTTCATAATTAATCATTATTAGATACGATTATCAGCATCAATAATCAGTCGTTATTTTTTATAATTCATAAAACGTATGTTCATATAACAAATGAATTACATTACAAGAATAATTCCAAAGGAGTACATACAATGAGTTCTGGACAATCAACATATGAACATTTAAATGAAATTCAAAAGACTAGCGTAGAGAAAGTACTTCACTCTCCTACAATAATAGATCCATCATTTTCAATTTCCAAAGTAATTGGAATGATGTCTGAAACTGATTCTTATGATGTTTATTGCATGAAAGATGACGAAGTGTTGACTACTAATGCACGTGAAATGTTAGATATAAGAGACATATCAACAACAAAGGCATCTTCTTTGTTACATAGGATCAGATCATTGTCAAAAAATGACACCATAGAAAAAGCAGCTACTGCGATGGCGCATTATAGAATGCGTTCTTTTCCGGTTGTCGACAAGAATCAGATAATAGGTGTGGTTACAGCAAAAAGCATAGTCAATCTGTTAGCTCAACAGAATTTGAAATGGGTTAGAGCAAATTCTATTCTAACACCTGATCCAATCGTGTTAAGCAACATAGAATCACTAGCCAAGGCAAGAAGTGTTATGATGACAAAGAGAATAGATCACATCCCAATACTTCATAAAGGAAAGGTGGAACGAGTCTTGACATCAATGCATTTGCTACAGGCACTTACTCCTCCACAAAGAATAGGCAGTGATCAGAAAGGCATCGACATGTTAAGAAGATTTGAATCAGATATAGGTAATGTTGGTAGTACACGTGTTCCTCAATGTAACACAAATGATTCCATAAGTACAG
>DATEAJ010000082.1:0-3780 GCA_035288445.1 Nitrosopumilaceae archaeon | reverse complement strand
TTTTATGCATTAGAAAAAATTAGAGAGATAGATCCACAAGCTAAAATATTAATGGTAACAGCAGATCTAACAACCGCAACTGCAGAAAGATTGAAAGGTCTACCATCAACTGCTGTCATTTACAAGCCTTTCGACTTTGATGTTTTACTGCGGACAATAGACATGTTAATGCATTCTAGTGTTTTAAATAACATGGCCTTTGACGGTTCTTCTGTTTCAGTGCTTTAAAAAAGAGTTAACATGACAAAGTTACTGCTCAAGTCGTATATGAAAAAATAAATTAAATCAAAACTGTAGGCTCGAATTTATTATCTCTGAGTTCAACAAAACACTGCAACGTAAAATTTCTTTTGGCTAAATCTCATGTTTCAGAAAGTAATTCGTAGAAATAGGCCAGATTCGTTCATAATTTTAGATTCAATACTCTCAAATCTTCCCGAAGGATAATTATAGAAGAAATGAAATCAAACTGGAATTGGCAAACATAGAATACACCGGTACTGTTTGGGCAATAAACCATGGATTGCCAGAACCATTGCTTAACCATTGCATAAAGAAACTAGTTGACCATGGAATTAAAAAAGAAGACATCAAAATAACCGATGCGCCAGAAAATGTCCAAGTAGGGACTGTCGTAGTTGACATATGGCCATATCATCTCGAAGTTGGACGTGTTCGCACTGTTAGAAATGAGTCATTTATCAGCGGCAGCGTTATGATAATAGAGTTAAAAGCAGATGCCAGTGGGACTTATATCGACTAGTTATTAGAATAGATTTATTTCAGATATTAAAAAAATCTTGATGTGAAGAAAAAACCTGCTCGATCAAGTAAGAAAGGATTGTACTTTGTCATTGTAATAGGTATATCAATAATTGGACTTGTGATTGGAGTTAGCTATTACGTGGAACAAGCCAAGATTTCTGGCCAGAGATTTGGGAATAATCTTGAACAAATTCAATCAGACCTCAAAAAACAGATCTCGGAGTATGAATCAAAATTAACTATCTGGCAAGAAGGCGGATTGACAAAACAAGAGATGCTAGAAATTTCTGAAAATCATCTGGTAGAACTAGAAAAAATAGTTGAAAGATACGATAAACTCACACCCCCGCAAGCTTTTACCTCATCTGTGGAACTCTTCAAGCGCTCAACGCAAGCTCAAATTGAAAGTGACAAACTCTTAAAAAAATGGATAGAAACAGGTGATAACTCTACAAAAATTAGATCAGATGAGCTTTTACAACAATCATTTGAATATGAAACCAGTGCATTAGCCTCATTTAATATGGCAAAAAAAGGTTACACACAATAAGTTATTTAATCAGGAATCATAGGAACGAATTGTTTGATGAAATTCATCGTTGTAAGTATAGTTTCATTACCGCTTTTATTTTCTAGTGCATGGGCTCAAGTTTACATAATAAATGACCAACAGTATGTCAATGAAGATGGCATATTACACATAGTGGGTGAAGTTGAGAACAATTCATCTGTACCCTTAAACCAGATAGTTGTTACTTCCACATTCTATGACATACATGATAAAATTCTTGATACCGCTACAACCAATTCAATTCAAGAGACTATAATGCCAGAAAAAAAAGGTCCTTTTGATTTGACCTTTACAAGCAAAATTATTCCCCAGGTATATCGATATTCACTCAATATAGAATACAAACCAGCTGAACATAAAATAGAGTCACTTGAGATACTATCTTCAAATGTCAAGCGCGATATGCTTGATAATTTTTTCATAAGCGGCACTGTAACAAACCATGATCAAAGAACTGCAAACACCATAGTCATAATCGCAACTCTGTATGATAAAGAGGGCAAGGTTGTGGCTACAACAAAATCATACACAGCGCCAGAATATCTCAAAGCAGGCGGGATTACCCCATTTATTGTATTGATAGATGACAAATCTCAGTCACGAAAAGCAGTAGACTACTCTCTGATGGTAGAATCAGAAGAATACACCGCAGTTCCAGAGTTTCCACTTGGCTCTGGAATAATTCTGACATTATCTGTCATATCCTTTGTCATATTAACAAAAAGACCAAAATCTTTACAACAATCCCTTTTCGTATAAAGAATTCAAAGTGATTTCAAGTTCAGCAAGCAAAAGTTTTTTCTCTAACGATACTGGAGCATCAAAATGAATAGGAAATGTAATACTTAACATGTCTGCGTCTGTGTGTGAGACTCGAATTTTATGATCAGATTTTTTTTGATTTAAAATGTAGTCTTTCCATTTTGCGATGCGTTCTTTTATATCATCAATACGTCTTTGCAGATAATCTAACCCAATTTCTTGATCATTAAACACTTCAAATTTTATCATGGGCACCATTAGATATCCGCCTGGGATTGTTTCATGTTTTTTATGCATCTCTTCGATTATTTCATTTATTTTATGCTCAGGAAAGATATCACCGTATTCAGGATCAAAATACCCAGCTATGTGTTTATTTTCATCATATATCTTGAAATAACTTTCTTCACGTTCTAGTTTCCACTGCATAAGTTACGTGCCAAATCTACCAGTTAATAATTTTAAGACACTTTTGGCAGCGTGACAAGACATTTTCCACAAAAATAGTCTTTTCCCGTGTTAAAGATGGTAGAATTTTTACATTCTGGGCATGACTTGTTGATTCGAATTATTTCTACTGGCATGACACCAAATTTGCGATCTATCTAAAAAGAAACTGGGTCAACATTATGTTATCAAATTCTCTAAAATCAACTATTATAAGGAATAATCACCAAACCGTATCTCATTGGCACTACATCCTTCAATTATTGATTTTATTGAAAATCTCATCAATTATTACATAAGTGAAGCATCGTCGTATAAGCAAATTGCCCAGATATATGCAGATGAGATAGAAGACATTACTGCAGCAACAATTGGGATCATAATAGGCTGTGTATATTCAGGGTTTTTACAAACATACAAAAATCAACGACAGAACCCCAGTCTAGAAGACACCCAGGAATTTAACGAGATAATAAAGCACAGAGCTGCAGACATAAGAAAAGCAATTCTTGCTACCAAATCATAATACGCTAGAAATAAATTCTGACTATTTTAATGAAAAATAATGTCGGAAATAGTTCAATATAAAATACAACAACTAGTTGACAATGGTCAGACAGTTCAGATTTCACTTGTTGAAGATGTACAGCTTGAACCAATATCACAAAAGCAGTTAATGTTTGATGCGATAAACAAAAAGTTAGATCCTGAGCTAAAAGAACAAGTACTTCCTTTAATTGAGGCAATCATGCAATCACAACCAACTATTACAGTCAAAAGTTATGCCCAGACTGCAATAACTATAACCATGCCAAGACGAAGATATGAAAGAATGGGTAGTCCCAGAGTTGGAGAAAAATTGGAAATTAATATAAAAAATATTGTTTAAAGTAATTTTTCTATTTCAAACATCGAATGCAATGGTAAAGAACATGTAAAGTCTTTGCAGATATACACTGTTGTTTTGTTTTTATCAAATTCTTTTCCTGAAAAATAGTGGTATTTTTTCAGTTCATTAAGATAATCTTCTTTTGAGATGATTACGAGTATTGATTCAGGAATGAATTTCTTAGTTAGACCATCATAGATTTCATTATTGTTTGTGTTTAGCATTGTGATCTCCATTGGTTTTTGTATGTAAAGATATATCGTATTGAGAAGCTGACCAAAACCAAATGGATTTTCTGCCGCCATCATAGACAATGATTCCATAATCTTTGTGGAAACATCAAGAA
>DATEAJ010000081.1:0-4677 GCA_035288445.1 Nitrosopumilaceae archaeon | reverse complement strand
GTTCGGCAAGTTCTTCTTTTATTCCGTAAGAAATTCTTTGCCTTAGAATATTCAATTCGTCAAGAATATCATCTCGTGATTCAAGTTTAGCAAGTTCATATAATGAATACACAAGCCAATCACTAGTTTCTGCCATTCTATGCATATCACCTGATTCTATTCCCAAATTATCTGAAAGGAAAATCTCGCTTGATTCATTTATCCACGCATGTATGGCTAGAAGACTTCTTGAACATTCATACTCTGAAATGGATTCAATTAATTCTGATACGTGATTTTCAAGTAATGTACCTATAGTTTCATAATCTTTGTTACGCAAAGAAAATTTAGGGAAAAAGTCTTCACAGTTTGTAATAAGATGAAGAAAACCAAAAGTATGATTTTTACGCTTTGAAGTTTTTTGTAATGCTTTCCTAAAAGAAACAGCTGTTAGTGGATCAATGTAGAGCATAGAAGTCTTTTTACCAAATTCGGTTGCTACAAATCTGCATCCTTTTTCTTTTATCATATCTTCTAACTCAAGATAATCCAATGTAATTTGTATCTTGAATTTTATAGTAGGTTTTCTTATTTGTGAGCCTGCTAGAGTTTCTGCAAAAAAATCCATTATCTCATCTTTTTTGATTCCGGGACTTGTAGATACTAAACTTAAGACGTGAATTCTTAAGGCTCTGTCATCTGTCAGTTTTGATAATATTGGTTCTGGAGTTCCATTTACATAATAATCAAGCAGTTCATCGCTGTTAGAATTTCCAACAATTATCGCTTCACCAAATTTGTCATATTGTGGTCTTCCTGCTCTGCCACAAAGCTGTTTGTATTCAAGAATGCTGATAGGTTTGTTTGCACCAAATTTTGCATCATATCTATTCATGCTTGATATAATCACACGTCGTGCTGGCAGATTTACTCCTGCTGCAAGAGTTGGTGTGGATGCAAGTAATTTTATTTTTCCATTCCTAAATTCTGATTCTATTGTTTCACGACATTTCTGATTAAGACCAGCATGATGAAATGCTACTCCTTTTTTTATAAGTGTGGCAAGATTTTTGACAAGATCGGTATGTTCATTGTCTTCAAGTATTTGTTGTGATATTTTATCAAGTTGATTTTTTTCATCTTCGTCAAGATTTTTACTTACAATATCAGAGGCTTTTGCTGCAAGAGTAGCAGAACGTGCTCTTGTTTCTGCAAATAGAATCGTCTGGCCTCCATTTTTTATAGAATCTATACCAAGATCTACTGAAGGTCCTCTCATACTTGTCTCAACTTCAAACTTTTTTCCATTCTGCATTCTTACTGTTCCACCATCGTAGACTCCTTCCCATAGTGGTACTGGTCTCCAGTCATTTTCTACCAAATCACAGCCGATCCATGAAGAGATTTCTTTTGCATTTGTAACAGTGGCACTTAAAGCAAGAATCTGTGGTTTTTGTTGCAGTAACTTTAGTTTGGTCAAAACGATTTCAAGTGTTGGACCCCTATCTCGATCACCTAGAAGGTGTACTTCATCAGCAATAAGAAGACTTATGTCATTAATCCATTCTGCACCATGTCTGATAAGCGAATCCATTTTTTCGTTTGTAAGTACGATTATATCGCTTTTTTCAAGAATTTTGTCTGCATTATCAAAATCTCCCGTCGATATTTGTGCTCTTATCTTTCTTCCAAAATCTACAGATTCTAATTTTTGAAATTCAGAAAATTTTTCTGCTGCCAGAGCACGAAGCGGACTAAGATATACTATCTTTCCTTTTTTACTGGAAAGATGATTAATCATGGCGAGTACTGCGATTAGTGTTTTTCCACTTGCAGTTGGTGCAGATACAAGTACACTTTTTCCTTCTAGGATTCCTGCATTTACACTATCTTCTTGGGCTGGATAAAGTTCTTCATATCCAATTTTATGTAGAAATTCAATTGCAGTTTTTGGTAAGTTAAGATCCGATACTTTCATACTCGGTTATAATGACCGGGTTTTGATTCATAAATAGCTGACTCACGCTGGAGTTTTTTGATATATTTGCGTGCTTCTTCTTCAGTGAATTTGCCTGTTTTTACTAGTTCCTTAACAAATGTTTTCTCTTCAACTGGCCTTTTTTCGTCACCCTCAAGTGATTTCATAACATCCATGAATAGTTGCATCTTAGAGACCTCACTGTGGGGCTTACCTTGGAGTACACCCAGATCAACCTGACCAGTATTGACATCTACACCTGCATCTTGTAACATGCTTTCTATTAAGAAAATAGCACGTTCCGCATCTTCTGCGTCAACCTCATTTTTCATTAGCAATCTGGCCCTAGCAGTAGATAATCTGATCAATCCTTCAAGCTGCCTTGGGGTTACCGTTATCATTCCTTCAGATTCAACATTTCTCATTTTCATATAATATTCCAGAATTTTGTCTTCAGCTTCTTTCGTTAGAACCGGTTCTATTTTTTTAACATATGAAAGATATTTTGTGAGGATGTCTACATCGACTAGAGATTTTGTATCATTGACAGAGCTTCTATGAAGATTGAGGATATGTTTTGCTATTCTGGTGTCTTTTTCTTTTGATGGTATATCCCTAACTACAAAAATGAGATCAAATCTTGTAAGTAATGGAATTGGAAGGTTTACGTTTTCTGTGATGTTTTTGAACGGATCATATTTTCCATACATAGGGTTAGCTGCTGCCAAAATTGATGTTCTTGCATTAAGTGTAGCGACAATACCTCCTTTTGCAATGCTAGCAGATTGCTGCTCCATGACTTCGTGTAGTGCACTTCGATCTTCTGGTTTCATTTTATCAAATTCATCAATACAAACTAAACCTTGATCTCCAAGAACAACAGCACCTGCTTCTAACATCATAATACCTATCTTATCTCGTACTACGGCTGCAGTAAGTCCAGCTGCTGTTGAACCTCTACCAGAAGTATACAGCCCCCTAGGTGCAATTCTTGCACAGAATTTTAACATCTCACTTTTTGCAGTACCAGGATCTCCAACAAGAAATATGTTAATGTCACCACGAATTTTTGCACCATCTGCAAGAATTCTTTGTGTTGAACCTACAATCAAAAGTAAGATTGCTTCTTTTATGATATCTTGTCCGCTGATGTGTGGAGCAAATGAAGCAATTAATCTGTCATAAATGTCAGGGATCTTTCCAAGTGATTTGATTATTTTTTCTTCATCTGGTGATATTTCTTCTCGTTCTGTACTTCTGGAGGTTTTGGTTCCCCTGCCTCCCAGAAATTCAATATTATTTCCTTGTATTCTTAGTCTATAGATCCCACTTTTACCACGCATAGATGGTATGTGTTCTTGTTCAATTCGAACGATTCCTGTAAGTATTATACGATCTCCAGGCCTTGCGTTATCAACTAAATCTTGGAGTACAGTAACATCTACGTAATGCGGCAATTGACCAGGAGGCAGATCTTCTGGTAGTTCCTGTAGTCGAACCATCTGAAAATCTATGAATCTGCTCTTTTCTGGACTAAGTTCAAGATTTTTGTGAGTACATTTACCATTACTACATTTCAAAGGCTCATTGAATTCAAGTCCTTTTTCATGAATTACTGTAGTTGGATGACCTTCTGGACATACATAGACAAGTTCCTTTGCCAGAGGTTTTATCTCTGAGGATCTTACAACCATTCCTGAAACGCTTGTCATTTTTCCAATGATTTCCGCGTTTATCTCACGCAAACTACGCTGAGCAGGATAATTTGCTATTCTTACTCTGACATCATGTTGTATTTTTTCTGCATATTGAGGAAATCTTTCTTTAAGAATACTCTTTATTGCATTTGCAAATACATTCAACATTTCATCAGGATCAGTGTTAAACACAGATTCTATCTCTGGGTGTGATACTAGATCATTATAATCTACTACAAGATATTGAATTTTCTTTGACATCATCTGGTCAATTTCTTCTACATATTTGTAAGCGCCTGATTTGTCCTTAAATTGAGTCAAGAATTCTTTTATTTGATCTAAGCGTTTTCCTTCTGATGGTCTGGGTTCGGAAAGGGCTGTCATTTTCTATCACCTAAGATTTGTTTTTTAAAGTCTACACTCTGTGCGCGTATGGCATCAAATAAAGCACGTTCTTCTATAGATAATTTTTTTGCAAGATCAGATGTCATTTTTGATGAGTCTGCCAGTACAATTATTTTTCCTTGTCTTTTTCTCATAAGTGTATTTATCATACTTTCTACTTTATCCAGATCTTGTTGTGGTAGTCTCTGCACATATGATCGTACTTTTATGTAAAAATCAGTGTCAAGTGTAGAAAGATCAAAGTCGCCTTGCACGTTTTCCTTTACCAATGCCTGCTTTAAGGCTACAATCATATCAGTATCTTGAACATCTACAAGTTTTTCAGATGCTAGTACATCCGCTACCCAACGTGGTATGTTAATAATTTCTCCGTATTTTGCATCAATAGATACATCAGATGCATCTACTTTGATATCATGATTAAAGGTCACTTTAACGTCCTGTAACCTGTATCCTATAGTATATACTTGGACTAGATCTGAAATCTCCATTGTGCATGAAACTCTATTCTAGGATTTAATGGGATCGATCGATCAATTCCGTTAACAAGTAGCTTTGATCATTTGATCTTAGCCGTAATTTTATTAGTGAGAGAGAAAGGTAACAGCGTATGACTGA
>DATEAJ010000080.1:0-6630 GCA_035288445.1 Nitrosopumilaceae archaeon | reverse complement strand
AGATCTGGACCAAATTTTGCAGTTTGTGTCCAAAAGATGGATTGACATGAGCCGTGATCCAAACCACAAAGCCTTTGCCAGTTTGCCAACAGATTTCTGGATGAACTCCATGGGCGGATCAGCTGGAGATGGTCGATGGATAACAATGCTGATGTATTCCGAAGATCCGGACGAAGCTGAATCCTTTAAAGAAGTTTTGCTGCGTTGGCAATCAAAACACAGCACACCAAAACATGACGATTCGCTCAACTTGGTTCAGATAGGCAAAAAGTAATTTATAATTGGAAATCTTTCCGATCGTAATGTCGGAATTTTCTGATTCTGAAAAAGAAATTTTGTCTAAACACTTTTCAAATGTAGATGACTCTGTCTTTGCTATCATAACACCAAAACAAGTAGATCGCGGTGCTTTGATGTCAAGATATTCAAGGTCTGACAAAAGCATGCGAAAAATTTTTCTTGATGAGTTTTTGCAAAACGAAAACCGTGGAGAAGAATTTTACAACAGAGTGTTGTTAGAATATGGTGATGATTCTGTAGCTGAGCTTGGTGAAGCACAAATTGCAATCGAAGGACTTTCTAACATTGCTGTAAAAAAAATCGAAGACCGTAGAATCGGTTTATCGTATTTAGAAAAATCTTCGCGTTATGTTTCCTGGGACAAGAAAATTAATGATGAATACAAATTTTTCAAAGAATCAAAGATTATGAATTCCAAGTTTGCAGACAAATATCTAGAATCATGCAATCTTGACTTTGATGTTTATTCAAAAAATATTCAATCTATGATATCCTACATACAAGAAAGAGAACCAATCGAAAACCAAAGGTTCAGAAACTCCTCAGGTGATGAGGTGCCTTTCTCAAACCTTACAAATGAGACAGACATCAAATCAGCCACAAGGATATACAATGCAACGATAAAGGCAAAAGCACTTGATGTACTAAGGGGGCTTTTACCTGCATCTACTCTAACAAACGTAGGAATAACAGGAAATGGACGTGCCTTTGAGTATCTTTTGACTATACTTTATGGCTCAAAGCTTGAAGAAGAGATCAATCTTGCAACAAAGATACACCGTGAGCTTGATGTAATCATTAAATCGTTTGTGAAAAGAGCTGATGACAAGTACGGTAAGCTTTTGCAAGAATATCATAATGATCTGAAAAGCACTGCAAGTGACCTTGCTAAAAAATATCTTAAAAATAAAAAGAAAACTAATTTCCTTGTTGAATTAGTAGAATCAGAATCTACCAAAAAAGCAGAAGAAAAGATAATTTCTGCAATTTTGTACGAACAAGCTCATGGGGCATCATACAAGACAATACTTTCTGAAGTAAGAAAGATGACTTCTGCCACAAGAAAAAAAATAATCAAGACGTTTGTGACACTTCGCCAAAATAGAAGGCATCGACCTCCACGAGCATATGAAATGACAGAATATACTTTTGATTTTCTAACAAACTTTGGTATGTTTCGTGATTTTCATAGACATCGAGTGTTAACTTTGGAGCGGCAGCTGCTTACAACAGATCACGGATATGATATTTCTTCGGAAATTATTTCACTTGGAATAGAAAAGGACTTTGCTGACTGTATGTACAAGTCAAAAGAAGTTTTTGATCTAATACAACCGCACATGCCAGAGCAAGCCCAATATGTTGTGAACTTTGCATTCAAGTATCCATATTTTATGCGTCTGAACCTAAGGGAAGCTACACATCTAATCGAACTAAGAACTGTTCCACAAGGTCATCCAGACTATAGAAAAGTGGGTCAGACTATGTTTAGGGCAATAAAAAAAGCACATCCAAACCTAAGCCAGATTATAAAATTCGTAGATCTAAAACAGTACGAGCTAGAGCGCCTTGAATCTGAAAAAAGAATTGAAGCGAAACGTAAAAAATTATAGTTAAAGAATCAACAAATAAGCAACGTATGCAGTGCTTGAACGGTTTTTAGTCATCATATGATTCTTTTTTCATACATATACTCTATGGCGTCAACAAACTCTGTAAAGCTTACCTTGCCTTCAAGCACCCATCCCGCCACATTATTTTTGAACCATGATGGAATTGTAACTTCATTATTCTCCTCTCCTAATTGTGATGAAATAATTCCTAGGAACTTTAGTAATTCTGAATCTGAAATAGATTCTGCATTGTATCCAGCCCATTTCTCAACTACAAATCTCTGATCTGCTGAAATTGTACTTGACGTATTGACTGATTCATTTTCCGTACCAAAGTTTAGAGACCCTGGTGGTGACGTTTCCTTTTCAATTACTTCTAATGCATCAACATACCATACTTCATCTACATTTCTACTTAGATCCCATGTTCTGAACAATATACTTGATTTTTCCATCGGTTTTGCAAATGTCATATCAAATCTAAATACAAAATTATTAGTCTCCTTTTTTAGAAGTGCAAAACTGACATCTGAGAATAGTTTGTTCGGATCACTTACTTCAAATTGTTTGCCCTTTTCAAATCTGATGTATGTATCGCTCTCAGACACTTCAGGTGTAGATGTCCCTTTACCTATGTACACCGATGCGTGTGCAATATTGTTAATTCCTTGGTCTTCGTTCACATCAAATCTAAGATTAATTTTTTCACCCACTTTTATAGGTCTAACCTGTGAGAGATTATCAAGATAATCATTTTCACCAATGATTACACCTGACCCAGACTTTGGATCACCTAATGATGTAAGTGTGGAAGAGCCAATTGATGGAGCAGTCCGATCTCCACCACTTCCTCCACTTGTAGTACCTGTCTTTTGAGCTGTTGCGGCATCATTAATGGTAGGATTGTCAGTAGGGAATAGACTTTGCTTTAATGTTACAAATTCAGAAAGAGATGTAGTATCAGCTGGGAGTAGGCTTTCTTTGACACTAAAGGCCAGCAATTTACTTTCACCATTATATCCAAGTGCACTTGCTGTTGCTCTTGACTCGTAGTTTAGAGATTCACCCCCAGCACTGCCATACCAAATTAATGTATGTCTTATGCCTTCGCCTGCACTCCCAGATACAGCTAGTTCTCCCAATGCCATTTGATTTCCAGATTTTGCAACACTGTTTTCTCTTATCTCATGGCCTGATGTTATGATCAAGTTTTCCGATCCCATGTCAGTGTCATCGAATTGACTTGCTGATATGACCACAATCTGTTCATTATTAGAAAATGATGATGTCAAACTAGTAAGTTGTGTTGCCGAATCTGCTACAGAAACGCTTCCACCATCACTAAAGTATTTTTCTCCTCCATTTGGTTTTAGCGCAAGAATTTTTGCTTCTGCACCTGCTACTCCGCCACCAGCAGGTTCTCGTACAGATATTTTATATGATGTGTTTGCACTTCCAGCATCTACTACAGCAATTAGTGTTATTGCCGAACCGTCACCTATTCCACCACTTGCACCACGGATTTCAAACTGATTTTCTACTAACATCGTATCATCTACACCATTCCTTAATTCTACGTCCCCCGCGACAATTGTTGCAGTACCATCAAAGTCAATCTGTACCTGCGCTATTACTATATGATTATTTGCGGTTAGGTCCGTCGTTAATGTTGCAATTGTTACAAAAGAACCTGGGGTTGTATTCACATTTCCGTTATCTGTAAATGAACTTTCCAATCCCTGAATTACCAGAATTTTAGATTCAGCATTTCCTGCTGTAGCTGAAAGACAACCTTCTACTGTGTAGGTTGGACTGTCACCTGCAGTAGAATCTTCGTAGAGATAGGTATAGTGATTTCCTTCATCAGGATTATCAATAAAAAATGTATATTGTGAGCCTACAAGCTGTGAGCCACTACGATAGACACCTGATGATGTTTGAACTTGTTCACTGCCACCATTGGAGGATACATAATCTGTTGTAGCTATTATGATGTTGGGAGTTGAACTAGAAGCGGCTGGCAAACTTGTGTTTAATGTAGATATAGTTGACCTTGAAGCACAGTCTGTTGACAGTCCTGTAAATTGGTTTCCGTCTACAAATTCTGCTGTTGCAGCATAAGCATTCTGGGAATAAAATGAAAACAAAATTAAAAGAGAAAGAAATACAAAAACTTTGGATGATTTTTTTAATCTTTTAGTAAAAAAAATTAACTGCCACATAGCCAGATCATTATTTTGTTTCCCACACCCTAAGTTGAAAACTTTAGATTTGCTTTGTAAATGATTGTGTAGATATTTTTCTAAATTAACTGGTGCTAAAGCCCACGTTCTATTTCTCAGGTAAAGTCTAACTGGTTCCTGTTGCAATATAATAAAGATGCCAGCAACAAAAATCATATTAATTCCAGCATATTCCATCCAAGGACTTTCATATCTTGTGAATAGAATGTTAGTTAAATTATTTGCTGCATTGTGATCCGATATTTCTGGTGTAAGGATGTGATGTTTGATTCCATAAGAATCAATAAAAAAATAATTATCAGTTAAAGGAAATGAGACCCATGCACTAAAAAGTAGTAGGAAACCTAACAAAAGTGGTAATTCCCAATTCATCGGATTTTGGAATATTTTAAGAAATAATAAGGTTTGGTGACAAGTTTAGTTAGGCAATTAGTAATATAAGTACGAATTTTGTACTTAATTATATGAATTTAAAAGGAGTTTTTGTAGTAGGTGTCATAGTTATAATCATAGTTTTTGTTGTCGTAGTGCCAAACAACATCAGAAATACTCCACCGTCTGTGAATGAAGAACTGAATATGACCGACAGTGTATTGATTAATTCAAAATTACCAAATAACGATGTGATTAAACTTGAAGATAATACCAAAGTAGAAAAGTCATCAGATCTTGAATATTATCTGGTTGAAAATGGCACCAAACACTACATTATCGATGCCAAAGATGATGTAAATCTATCTGAATAATCAATTTCCAATTTGAAAAATTATCTAAAAAACGCTTTTATATAGATCATTGAAAATTCTAGCAATGTTAAAATTTTTAGGTTTTGGTTTAATTTTTCTAGCATTTATTATGCTTCTTCCAGCTAATTCCAATGTTCAATCAGATTCATTAAAAATGTATGGAATTGCCACACTAGTCCTGAGGGATTCAACTGGTGAGATGCTTTTTGAAAATGTAATTCACAACCTAGTAGTTGATTCAGGTACAGCCTACATGTTAGAACAAACGTTTGGAGACGGCAGTACAGAAGTTTCTGATGCAGATCAAGTTGACACTGTTTGTGTGACAGATGCACTAACTCCTGATGGAGCTACAGATGATGCCGAGACTGCCGATGATTTTAACACAGAGAACAATCTAACCCCCGACAATTGTATCGGAAATATTTCATTTATTCTATTACCTAACTCCGCAACTACCGGGGCACTAACTTTTGAAGCTGGTACTCACTTTCCAGATGGTACGGAAATTGGCGGTATTGGGGTTTGCGGTAACGGAGCCCAAGGCCTTCTTCCTGATGGTTGTGATACAACTGCCGGCCAAGCTCCACTCCTTGCAGTAGTAGATACTACAGATGTTACTGTTAACTCTGGAGAAACAGTCGATATAACATATACTCTAGAATTAAACGGCTAGATATTTTTCTAATATACAGTCAGAGAAAAATGAATAAAAAACAAGAAAAGATCTTTGTTCTTGTTGCTGCCGGTGTGGTCATTACTGTTTTTGTTTTTGCACCGTGGTCAGATAGTTATTTTGGTTTGTTGCTTGACACATTTAGAGAACCAGCTTGGAATGATATCAGTCCACATGATGTTGTCAAAAATGTAATCTCAATGACTGTGATAGATAATGTAGACAATAATTGTAAAATGTCTGCAGATAATCTAGATAATGTAATTGAACACACATATTTTGTGCGTGGAAAAGAATTTGCTCAAGCAGTAAACTATGATATGAAAGATAAGACTATTGTTCTTCCTTGTGAAATGATAGATGACCAGAAATCAAGACTACATGTTTGGTATATAAAAGAAGAAGCTCCGCGCTTTGGTGGAAAATACAAATATTTTGTCACTCCCTGGAATGATACATCACCATAAGTTAGTAGTCAAAGTAATTTTAGGTAAACATAGGCATAGATCCTGCAAGTTACCGACTAGTAGATCATAAAATTAATTCATCCACTGCTCAAGGGTATGACTTTTTCTTTCTTTGGCTTTCTTTAGTCTATTAAGTGAAGTCTCAACCCTGTCAAGTGAAAAACTTCGCTCAGATGAGAGATAGTTTGCAATTGCCTGAAAATCTATCTCACCAAATTCAATAGATGAAACATCAGCAACTTTGGGCTCTAAAAATATCTGTCTGATCTGTTTGTAATCTATCTCTTCTAGCTTTTCTTGAATTTGAGGAACAGATTCAAGCTTGCCATATTCTTTTATTGCTTTAAGTGCTGTCTTTGGACCAATTCTCTCAAATCCATTTGGATTAAAGTCAGTGCCAATGAGAATCCCAACATCTACTAATTGTTCACGTGAAATACCAAGCTCTGAGAGAGTTTTTTCAAGATCAATTATTTCAGGTTCAATTTCTATTGTAGTATTTCTGTTTGGAAGCTTTCTTCTGCCACTATTTGTAAAATTTCGTACAAGTTTTTTTGCACCAAATAACAACGAGTCAAAATCCTG
>DATEAJ010000079.1:0-9757 GCA_035288445.1 Nitrosopumilaceae archaeon | reverse complement strand
TCCTGTTACCATTTATGCAGATGAAGGGCTATTGCAAAAAATGATGACAGATAGAACAATTACTCAAGCAATTAATGTGTCTACTTTACCAGGAGTTCAAAAACATGTAGTAGTTTTACCTGACGGACATGAAGGATATGGATTTCCTGTAGGTGGAGTAGCAGCTATGGATGCAGAAGAAGGAATGATCAGTCCTGGTGGTGTGGGATATGACATTAATTGTGGTGTCAGATTAATACGAACAAATCTTAATGAAAATGATGTCAGACCAAAATTAAAAAATCTCGTTAACGATCTTTTCAGCTCCATTCCATCTGGCGTTGGTTCAAAAGGAGCAATAAAACTAAGTTTTTCACAACTTGATGAAGTACTAGTAAAAGGAGTGCAATGGGCAGTTGACAATGGATATGGATCTAAAGACGATGCAGATGTATGCGAAGAAAATGGTCAAATGAAAAATGCTGATCCTGGCAAAGTATCGGCAACTGCTAGAAAACGTGGCGCACCACAACTTGGAAGCCTTGGTTCTGGAAATCACTTTCTTGAGGTACAAAAAGTTGCAGAAATACATGACAAAGAAGCCGCAAAACGAATGGGAATATACAATGAAGGACAAGTGACCATCTTGATTCACTGCGGATCAAGAGGTTTTGGCCACCAAATATGCAGCGATTATCTTAGAGTTTCAGAACAGGCGCTTAGCAAATATGGTATAACTTTGGCAGATAGAGAACTTGCTTGTGTTCCAAACTCATCAGAGGAGGGAGAGTCTTATAGAAAAGCCATGTTTGCTGCACTAAACTTTGCATGGAGTAACAGGCAGATGATTACACATTGGACAAGAAAGACATTTGAACGTGTTTTCAAACAATCTGAATCTGATTTGGATATGAAACTTGTTTATGATGTAGCTCATAACATCGCAAAGGTAGAAAAACACAAAATTGACGGACAGCTAAAATCTGTCGTGGTTCATAGAAAGGGTGCCACTAGAGCATTTCCTGGAGGTAGGGATGAAATACCACAAAAATACAGAGACATGGGACAACCTGTTTTCCTTCCCGGTTCAATGGGAACAGCTAGTTGGATTCTTTTAGGTAAACCAAATTCACTTGATCTAAGTTTTGGTTCTACAGCCCATGGTGCAGGAAGAACAATGTCGCGATCTGCAGCACGTCGAAACTATACTGATGTCCAAGTACAAAAAACACTTAGCGACAAAGGAATTTTCATAAAAGCTCTTACAAGAGAAGGAGTTGTGGAAGAAACACCTGAAGCATACAAAGATGTAGATGCGGTTGCAAATGTTTCTCACGAACTTGGTATAGCTACTAAAGTTGCAAAGCTTGTTCCTATAGGTGTTATAAAAGGATGAGCGAAGAAGACAAAGAGTTAGATCTTCTAAAGGCAAAACGTTTGCTTGAGATGCAAAAAAACATCTCATTACAACAAAAACAAGAAGAGATAAAAGCAACAAAACAAGATCAAAAAACTACTGCTCCAAATCCAAGAGAGATTCTAATAAAACAACTAGGTTATCGTGGTCTAGAAGTTCTACAAAATGCAGAATCTCAATTTCCAGAAGAAACTAAAATGGTTGTAGACAAGCTTGGGGATCTAATTCAATCTGGCGAAGTTACAGAAACAATTGATGGTGGAAAATTACTTACGCTTTTCAGGTCTATTGGCATCCGTGTTCGTGTAGCTACTACTATAAACGTAGAACAAGATGGAAAGATTGTTTCTTGGTCTGAAAAACTAAAAGAATCCAGTAAAATTAGTAACGTAGCAGATCAACCAACTGAACAAAATCCTTAATCTGACCATAAACAAGAAAATTCAATTGAAATCTTTACTTGCTGAATTTGCCGGAACTTTTGGACTGATATATGTAATAACATCTGCGGCTGTGTTGCAAATAGGTCATCTTGGTGTTTCACTTTCGCATTTGGTAATATTATGTGCAATAATATACCCATTCCAAACTATTTCAGGCGCTCATTTTAACCCCGTCATATCGATGATTTTTTGGATTAGAAAAAGAATCAATACAAAACTCTTCATAGGATATGTTGTTAGCCAACTTTCAGCTGCAGCCTCTGCTAGCTTTATACTTTCAATTACACTAGGGAAAGGTACCAATCTTGCTCCAACACTACCAGTAAATGGTATGGTTGTAGAAAGTTTTTTCCTTGAAATTCTGCTTACCTTCATACTGTTATGTGTACTACTCTTTGTTTCACAAAGCCATCGTAGAAGTATATCTCGTGGTCTTCTTGGTATTGCAGTGGGAAGTACAGTTGCTTTTGATGTATTCTTTGGTGGACCAATATCTGGTGCATCAATGAATCCAGCTAGAACTTTTGGACCTGCTGTGTTGAACTTAGATTTTGAATATTTTCATATCTATGTGATTGCCCCAGTCATAGGTGGCCTTTTAGCACTCTTTACATTTTATTTAGTTAAAGAAAAAAATAAGCTAGGGTTTAACAGATCATGAGTAACAGATCAATAGTTTTCGAAATTTCTACCACTAAATACGAAACTGATAAGGAACTTGTCACTTCCGTCATGAAAGATCTTCAATTATCATGTGGAATAACTGATGGTTTTCTGCTCAGTAACCCAGTAGAAAAATTTGGTTGGACTTTTTTCAAAATATTATTTAAAAATGAATTACTTGCTGGTATACAAGAAAAATTTGGTACTCAAATAATGAATACAAAAGGTAAAGCATTTCAAGAAAAATTTAGCGAATTTGTAACAAAATTCTTTGAATCTAAAAACTGCAAAATGAGAATGAAACTTGTAGAGGACTAGACTCTTCTTCCGCGTTTGCCGCCCTTTTTACGGGTTGTATCATGTGGAATTGGTGTGACATCATCAATTCGTCCAATCTTAAATCCGCCTCTTGCTAAGGCCCTGATTGCAGCCTGTGCACCAGGACCTGGTACTCTGGATCCGACTCCTCCTACGGCTCTTACTCTGATGTGCATGCCTGTGAAGCCCTTATCATGTGCAGCTTCTACAACCGCACCCGTGGATTTCATTGCAGCATATGGTGATGATTCGTACCTATCTGCATTTACATGCCTGCCTCCAGAACTGATTGCTACCGTCTCAGCACCGGAGATATCTGTTATGTGAACAATGGTGTTGTTAAAACTACTGTAAATGTGGGCAACTCCCCATTTTTCCTTGGCTTCTTGTTCAGACAACATTTTCCAAGCTCTGTATGGGTTTAAAAAACGTTAGGATTTGAAATGAAGCCAACCTCTTTTTTGGATAATTGTAATTTTATTTTCTTGTTGATAAATCACATTTTTTCCCTTTGTAATATATCCTATCTCAAATAATGGAATTTTTTGGATTCTGGCAATTTTTCTAATCTTTGATAAATTCTTTGATGAAACCGTTGCTACGATCTCATACTCTTCACCACCATTAAAGACAAGATCCGTAAATCTAATTTTATTTCTTTTTGCAAATTTTTTAACATCATAATGACTTGGAAGTTTTGTTATTACAAATTTCTTAGAGCTTTGTCTACTCATTTCGTTTAATGTAGTGGATAGTCCATCACTTGAATCCATTGAAGATGAAAGATATCTTGCAATAGATAAACCAAATTTCAATCTTGGAATTGGTACGAAAACTTGTTTTTTAGATTTCCTAGTAAATTTAGGATCTGCCTTACAATGATTCAAAATAATCTTTAATCCTGAAGAAACATATCCAAATGGTCCTGATGTAACAATGATATCATTATTCTTTGCGCCTTTTCTATTCACTATTCCCTGAGTGACACCAAACATGGATACTTCAATAACGGTCTCTTTTCCCTCATTTGTATCGCCACCGATTATTTTGACACCGAATTCCTTTGATGCTTTCATAAAGCCATGAGCTAATTTCTTTATTTTGGATTTAGAAAATCCTCTTGGAATTGCAAGGGAGACTGTAGCATATAATGGCCTTACTCCTTTTGCTGAAAAATCACTTACACAAGCAACCATGCTTTTTCTCGCAATCTCATCTATTTTCATCCCTTTGGGAACATCAGTACTTTCAACTAGCATGTCAGATTTAGTTACAAAGTACATCTTTCCGATCCTGAGTACTTCTACATCTTCAGGTACAAACTTTGATTTTTTTCCAAAGCTTTGCTGAAAAATTTTAATTATTCTTGCTTCGTCTAGCTTGACCATAGCTTTGATTTACCAACTCTAAAACTTGTTTTTGAATAGATCGTGCTTTTCCTAAACTTGTTGATTCTGTGGATATTCGTACAATATGTTCCGTGTTTGATTGTCTTACAAGCACCCAACTGTCTTCATCTATGATTGACTTTACTCCATCAATGGTAATTAACTGACTGTATTGGTTTTTCATCTTCTCAGACAAAATCTGTAAAGTCTTTGTGTGAAATGAATCTTCTACATCCACTTTGGTTCGTAACTGCACATATCCTTCCATGAACTTCAATACATCAGAAAAGGTCTTTGCCTTAAGCATCGATGCAATAAACCCACTAGTCAAAATACCATCGCGGCACATGTTAAACTCTGGTAAGATGAAACCTGCACTGCTTCCTTCTCCACCCGCCTGTGAATTTGTCTTTAACATCAAATCCACAACATTTGCTTCGCCTACTTTTGATCTATGAACTTGGCCCCCATGATCTTTGATAAATTTCTCAACCGACACACTTGTATCTATACTAAGAACAAATCGTTTGTATCCCAATTCAAGAGCCTTTGAAACACCTAATCCTAAAGTAATATCTGGTGCTTGTCTCTTACCGTCCTTTACAACCACTAATCTATCTCCATCAAGGTCAAACGCAAAGCCAATTTCACACTTTTTTGTAGCAGAAATTAGCTCATTGAGGTTCTCAGATGTAGGATCTGGACCATGTGAAGAAATTCCTGGTCTTTCATTTATTGTAATGACTTTGCATCCTAGATTCTGAAGCAAATTGGGTGCAACATCAAAAGCTGCTCCTCCGCCAACATCTACGGCAATTTTTGGTGCATCATCTACTTTACCGATCAGTTTTATTGCTTCTGAAATGTAACTTGAATTGATTTGTAATTCTGAACCAATATTTTCTTTTGAAAATTTATGTTGTTTTTTAATTTCTTCAATCTCGGATTCATTTACCCCTCTGCCTTCTAAGATAAATTTTAGACCGTTCCATTGTAAAGGATTATGAGATGATGTGATCATAATACCAGCACCATATTTTCGTGATTCTCTAAAAATGACAGGCGTAGGAGCTATTCCCAAATTGTACACATTAATTCCTCTTTCCATCAATGACGCAAGTGCGGTCTCACTTAGAATCTTGCTTGAAGGTCTTGTGTCATGAGCAACAACGCATTTTTTTGATTTGATTAACACAGAAAAATTTCTACAAAATTTCATTATGTCATTAAGGTTTAAATCATCACCAAAAACTCCTCTCACACCGGAGATGGATACTATCAATGAATCAAAAGCACAAAGGCTTTTTATAAACTCTGATGGAAAGCGAACCATTGCCTCGATAGCTCAGCCTGGTAGAGCGAACGCCTCGTAAGCGTTAGGCCGCGGGATCGAATCCCGCTCGAGGCTTAATTTCTAAAATGATATGTTCGATTTTTGATTGTTACAGATGATCTAATGATCTGGAATGCTTACTAGTATGAGGTCTTTCACCAGAATACTTTCTTCGCATATGTCCAGACGGTCTACCAAATAGCAACTCTAGGAACCATGCTTCGTGCTCAATTTCCTCTGCTAGAATATCTTTTGCAATATCGTAAGTTGTAGAATCCTTACCTAGAGTCAGATTACACATCTTACTCCAGTTTACAATTGCTCCCTGCTCAGCTTTCAGACATTTTTCTAGGATTGATTTCAAATCTGTTCTGTTTTGCGGTAGTTGTAAAAATTCGCAACCAGACATTTTGATGAAATCAGTGGCATCTATAGGAAGCGTTCCTCCAAGCTGATGGATTCTTTCTATACATGATTCAAAGTGACTGAGATCTTCAAGTCTTGCGTCTTCTATTACACCTTTAATGCCTTCGCCCTCCATGCCAGTACAATGAGCTCTAAGAAGTGTAAAGTAATAGTATGCTGTGAATTCAACTGATGCATTATAGACTAACAACTTTGTGATTTCGTCCACGTTTGCACCGTTTTGTTTTAATATATTAATTCCAACTACATCCATTTTTTCTGTCATCCAAACACTCTCTTTCTAAAACCGATCTCGTGATATAATTTAAAGATATCTTTGTGGTTTATAATTAAAATACAAAAAATCTATTCTGAAACATCTTCATTAAAACCGTCTTGACTCTCAAGATCTATTTCTAATTCTTTTCCCAAACCATTCCACCATCTAGAAATCTCAGTCATGTTTCTCTCTCACTAACGAAGAAGTACGCCTTTATAGATCTGCCGATCACCTTTTTTCTAATTATTTTTTTAATAAAAAGATTATTTGTTTATAGTAAAATCACAGATTACAAAAAATTTATTCTAAAAATTATTTATTTGCACGTTTTTTCTTTTTTGTACGATATACGTTGATCGCAACAACTCCTACTGCACATGGCCAAAAAAGGGACCATGTGGGACCATCTTTCCCTCCGCCAAACATTGCATAGATCATTCCACCTATGAGTGCAAGTCCAATAATTTCAAGTAATTTGGTGTCCATTCCTTAGAATACAAGATCGTTTTAACTCAAAAGGATATATTGTTTTGAGATTTTACTCTCACATGGACAAGTACCTGATAGTTATCTTGGTCTTTTTGATAGCAGGTATGGGAATTGCACTTGCGGGAAATCGAATCTCAATCTTTTACATGTTACTTGGTGGTGCAATCATTATGATACTATATGATGCAAGACAGAAACGAAAAGATAGAAAATCTAAAAAATGACTATAGGTCCAGACCAAAGGAATCTGCAAGGTTCTGGAAGTTTTTGTATGATTCTAGGTATTGTCTACCTTTTGAAGTTATAACAAAAACATTCTTTCCATCAAACTCTATTCTGTTAATAAGACCAGCTCCGGTAAGATTATTCAGAAATTTGCCCAGTCTTGAATGTGACAGATTTGCCTTTGTTAAAAGTGAAGTTACATTAATGCCGTTTACTCCACTTTGTTCGGTAACCGTAAGCAAGTCACTTACTATCTGCATACTTGTTCTATAGGCTACCATGTCTAGGAACACTATCATGAGGTAATATATGGGTATTACTCCTATCAGATAAATACAGATTTCCGTGCCTTTGTTTGCATTGCCTAATGAACATTCGATCCAATGGTTTGATGACTTCCTTGGCGTAGGATATCGGTTTTATGATTTAAGGATGAATGTGTTCCCTATATTTTCAGACAAAAAACAGGCAATCAAGATCTGGGAAGATGTGATAAAATGGTGGGCAGATCCATCAATTAAGATCAGATTTGTAGAAATAGGTGATGATTATTGGTTTGTAATGGGCGGGGATTCACCTTTTCCAGAGTCTAATAAATCATTTTTCAAAGTTTTAAAAAAGTCAGAACATTATGAACGATTTAAAAAAGGCCATGATGGAGAAGCCTATCTTAGGATGGGAATATACCAAGAAAAAGACGAGTCATCACCTGTAGCACTTTTTAAAAAGAAAAAGCTTGTAACCGACATTAAATTTTTGCAAGAAAGTAATGTAAAAGACGACGCATTAGCTTGGAATTGTTTGTATCACAATAAACCCAAAACAACATAGAATGAGTTTTATTTTCCAATGATAAAATAAAATGATGGACTTTAAATGTGTCCAAGATTGTTCGAAGTGCTGTATCGAAAGAGAATACTATCCAACAAAAAAATTTGGCAAAGTTGGAGTCCTGATTCTTCCTGATGAAAAAGAAAAGATTGAATTGCTAGCAAAAAACCTACATCTTGACATAGTAATATTACCGCGCATTGGAGTATCGTATGAAAAATCTAACGGACCTGCCAAGATACTTGCGTATCAATTGATGGGAAGGGAATCAAATGGTAATACATGCCCATTTTTAGATACAGAAAGTGAAGAAAGATCACCCCATGGAGGCTATAAATGCAGAATATACGAAAGTAGACCTCTTGCATGTAGAGCATATCCTGTTATCGAGCCCTCATCAGTAACACTAGACCATAAATGTAAATTCTGCGAAAGTTGTGCAAATACTGCCACAAATCTAAATCAAGAATTGGAATCGCTTGCCAAAATAAAAATCAAAATGGAAACAAATGCTCCTTTTATTTGGCGATATGCTACCGGAGTTGGAGACAAATCCGATATTGACAATATTAACACAGGTTGGATTTTAGAAATTTAGGATCTAGTTCTTTCATGTGTTCCAGGATAAAACTCGGCGATCTTTTGAGAATAGCACGAGCCACACAACACACCTTTGATGCTCCAAGATTCCATTGGATAATACTTGTGTTCTACTATTGGTTTGTCGCATATGGAACATTTTTCATTGTCAATTTCCAATTTGATTCAGTTCCAATATTTTCGTTATAAAAATCATGTTAAATAGTACTTCTTATAGGAATAATCTGCGGTAGACTGGATGGCTAGATGCGGACCTCCTGCAAGAGACCTATCGGTCACCCATCTGCCGCTTTTTGTATAAAAAATTTAGAAAAGATCCTGAACTATTTTTTTAATAGAATTAATCTCATCTTCTTCTTGTTTTATCTTCTTCTCAATAACTCGTATCATAGAATCTTGCCAAACATTATGTGAAAAGAAATTATGATAGGTGTTTGCAGCGTCCATTTCATCATCAACAACAGTGTCTTCCAGGAATTTTGTTACAATTGTATCCGTCAGCTTCAAAATTCTCTGATTTAGTTTAACACTTTTGAAAATGGGTTCAAGCTTTGAGATATCTTCTTTAAAATCGCCTTTTGTTGATAGAACTTTTTCATGTAAGATCTTAAAGTATGTGGCAACAAAGAATAAAGTAGCATATCTTTTTGTCTTGTGACCACCTTTCTTGCCATAATTGAGAATTTTTTTTGCATATTCCTTAACAAGATATGGATACAAAAGCACTCTGCAATCGTCTTTTAGGGTTTCATTGAAAATCTCATCATATTTACTTCCACGTGGGAGAAACTGGGCAGGTGAACTGTATGATTCGGTGGGCCTTTGTTCAATACCAGCTACAAGTGCTTGTATTGCATCCTTTGCAACAATCACTTTTTTGTGGTTTTCTGGAAGATATTTGTTGTATATTGCATCCCCCGTAAACTCACTTTGTTGTGACTTTGTCTTACTATCGAACGAACCAGCTTGAATCTCATAAAAATATCCAAAGTTTTCCATTTGAGATTTTATAGATTTATGGAAATCCATCAAAGAAACAAGATCTTTTCCCCGTACTGCATTCTGCGAATTTCTATATTTTGTAATGTTGTTTTGATCACGCTCATCTGCTGCTTTAATTACAGTGACTGTGATACTTCCTTCCAGATTATGGGTTCGTTTTGCATGATCTAAAATAGAGTTTGATGTCTGCGCACCGTTTACAATTTGAGGTGCATGTAGCATCAGCGTATCATCCTCAAGTTCTTCAAAGTCGCTTACAACAATGGTTATGCCGTTGTTGTAATAGAAGAATTTGTCAGGAGATTCTTGAAGAGTTTCTCGTATGCCCTTGTTTACTGTGGTTTTAAACTGCATCCATTGCCTGATGTTTGATTCAAAGACATA
>DATEAJ010000078.1:0-2688 GCA_035288445.1 Nitrosopumilaceae archaeon | reverse complement strand
ACTAAAATCTCACTTGCCCACCTACATACCTTGGATGTGGGCAATTAATGGAGCCTTTTCTGTATTAGGTGCAGTCTTGTCAGTAGTTATTGGAATACTTTATGGAGCTTCATACGCAATGGGTATGGGAATTTTGATTTATTTGGCAGCATTAGGTATTGCTCTAGGTTGGAAGAAACAAACAATAGAAATTCAAAACATGAAATAAATGAATAAAAAACGCTTTTTTTAACAACCAAGAATAAAAATAGAAAGTTATAAAAAAAGAAAAGTGATGTGATCACTCACATTTGCAATCACAATCATTTTTGCTGTTACAAGAACAGTTGCATGTACAGGTACATTTACACTCGTTTGTCAATGGTATCACCTCCAATCATTTTATCATAGTAACTATAGAAAGTTAAGTTAATAAGTTAGAAAGTAATGAAATCTGTAGTAGGTTAGGTTTTGTTAAGTTGCCCACAATGATTGATTTTCTCCCAGAGGATTGCACGTGTTGCCCTATAGATAACACATTTAAGATTATTGGAAAAAAGTTTACTATTCATATTTTACGTAACATGATGATTTTAAACCAGAAAAGATTCAATCAATTATTAGATTCAATTGAAGGAATAAACCCAAACACCCTGTCTACTAGATTACGTGAAATGGAAAAAAATAATCTCATCGAAAAGAAAATTTTTAATGAAACACCAATTCGTATAGAATACAATCTCACTAAGAAAGGAAAAGCCTTAAGAACAATCTTAGAAGACATGGCTGCATTTTCTTCGCGATATTGCTGTGAAGATGTATTCAAAGATGCAAAACCTCGAACGTTCAGACAAGTATATGGAACAAAATTGCCAATGGTCCAATAGTCTTTGACACTAAGAGTAAAAGCTTAGAAGAACTTATGAGTCTTGTACATAAGAAAAAAAGAAAATGAAAAAATCAAAAACCCTTTTTGTGAACTCGCATCTAGGCATATTTCTTGTTTTTATATTCGTACTATCTCCACTTCTCATTTACGATGTGTATGGGCTTGAACAATACAAGCCTCAAATCGAAATAACGCCAACTACCATTGTAAGATACGGAAATACCTTTACCATTCATGCATGGCTTGATTCATACGAAAACAAACCAGATGAGTTGCGGTATGCGATAGACGTATTTGATAGGAATGGCAGACAGGTAGATTCAACACTCTGGTTTGCAAGACAAGATTTTGTATACGAGTTTGATACTACACATCCTGTTTACAACATCACAGATGGTGGAACATATCTCATCAAAGTAGAACAAGCAAACGGTATGGAAAGAACTGGTATAATTGAAACAACACTTCTCTTTGAAATAGTAGATATTTTCCCACCACCATTAAAACAAATCAAAGCAGGAATATCTTTGGTTGATGTCAAATGCAATGAAGGAAAAGTTCCAGCTTACAAATACAATAGAATGAGTATTGCTTGTGTTAGTCTTGATACAGAATCTGAATTGATAATGCGTGGTTGGGCTTTAATGAGATTGACAATGTATGACATTCCAGTTAAACAAGCATTATGTGAATACTATGGAGGAGATTGGAGTCCGTGGGGGAGATGTGACAATGTTGATGCTCATCAGTGTTCATTATTGGGAGGCAGATACGAAACTACTGGCTGTGTAACTTGGGATCCGAATGAACCACATCCTGAATCAGAACTTAAGTTTGAACCATCAGATACTAATTCTGAGCTTGGAACACCACCTTTGCAAATAAAAGTAGTTGGAGAAAACCAAGTGAGGCGTGGCACAACCCATTCTATAGAAATTCAGGTAATCAGGGGTTCAAGCCCTATTGAAGGTGCTAGAGTGTTTATTGACATAGAAGATTATGGGGAGGATATCATAAAAGAATTTGATGGGTATACAAATTCAGAGGGATATTTTATATTTTCATGGGAAATTCCACAAAACTTTGATGATGTAGAAACGCTGTTGGCATTTATTGATGTTACAGATGGAATATCATCTAAAACTGAACTTTTCAAGTTTCAAGTATACTGTCTACCAGAGGAACAGAATTGTAAAGTGAAAGGAAATTAAACGGTTATAATCAAAATTATACTTTTAATTGAAATTAGACTGATCGCTTATAATTAGAGAATATTTTGAAAATATTCGCAGATGTTGACACATTCAAGTCAAAAAAATAGTGCTCGACCTTCCGTTGAAAATTAATCCTAATCATTTTGTTTAGGATTATACTGGGTAATCTTACTAGGATTACCCATTACAAGAAATTTAGGATGTCTTGTGTTTTACATTTTATACATAATGTCAAATCTGTTCGTAAATTACAAGAATAAGATTCAAATCTTAATTACAAACTTAGGCATAACCATATTGATGATCTATGCTAACTCGTGCCTAAACACGCATGAAAATTTTATTCTTTACATTTTATACAAAATGTAAATTATGAAATATTTTGATTTATGTCTTATAATCTTACTATGATTAAATCCCTGTTTAATCTATACTCTTACCACAATGTGGACATTTCTTTTGATATTTCGTTTCAAGTGGTTCTGCGAATTCTTCTGTAGCTAAAGCAAGACACACATCCCACGGGCTGATTATTATATCCTTATAGATTACATAAGGATGCTCCATTTTGTTCATCACTGAACAAAGTTGTTCAAACTTTAGATC
>DATEAJ010000077.1:0-11376 GCA_035288445.1 Nitrosopumilaceae archaeon | reverse complement strand
CTTGGCAAAACACTTTGTTGTTTTTAGAGAAACACTTGAAAGAATAATCCTTGCGAGTTTTTCTTATTGCAAAGTATTCTGATCAGAAATCTCTAGTTTGTTTTCTTCAATCCGACTCTTCAATCTTTGTGGGTAACAGCTCATCCATGTTGTAAAACATATTTGTTAGAATAAGGCCAGTATGTAATATTGAAAAATTACTTGGTCACAAAGGATTATTTGTTTAGTATGAAATTGTGGGTTATACCCATTTATCTTTGTAACTCGTTATTAGCGGTGTATTTTGTTTGGCGTCTCTATCTTATCAATTAACTGTGGAAGGTCATGCATATCTCTTACTATGTTGTTGAGCTGAACTTTCATAATGATTTTATTTTTCATCATCTGAATAAGAAAATTTTTGAATATTGATTGGTATCTTTTTACATGTTTTCCATATTCAATTGAAAAGCTTGTTGACACAAGCAAACCGTCATCGATTAATGACTTTACTTTTCTATAACCTGACGTATGTGAGATACTACACATTCTGAGTACTTCGTTTATTGTTCTTGGCGTATCGATAAAAGTGATGAGAAGCTCCCTTTTAACATCGTCTTCTATAGTGTGTAATGTCTTTATTGCGTAACCATGATCGGATATATCAAACCACTGACTATCCGCTTTTGGAAATTTCAAAGTGGTTTTCAATTGGAAATAAACGAGTTTTTAGAAAGATAAACTTCGCGATTAAAAGCTACTTTTCGTAAGATGTCATGGTTGTAAGATAAATGATATGATACTTTATTTTAATCCAAATATTTTTCCGCAAACCTCACATTGCCAGTGATCTGAAACAACATGCCATCTATGTTCATGTTTTTCCTTCCTATCTGGCTTCTTTTTATCTCCTATGACATACATTATACTGTATATCGATAACACAAATTTTATCCTATAAAAAAATTACGCAGCTTTTCTACTTTACAAATAATTTTTTCAAGACTGCTATCAATAATTCATTATAGACAGATCGTGTTTTCCAAACAAAAATTACTGATTTTAGTAGACACGTCTCTCTGTTAAGATATATGAAAAATAGAAAAATTTTGGATTTAATCCATAGTAAATTACTAATCCATTTATGGATTGTTGGTAAATTTGCTTCCTTTCTAAAACCAAGACTTGTGAATGTTTGATTTGATCTTGTCTTTTAATTCAGGAGTAATGTCTTCTGGTTTCATGCTGTGATCTTTCATTGCATGTTCTGCGCATTGTGCCAAAATCTCTTCTTCTGTTTTGCCTTTTGCAACAAAACCACAGTCAAATCCTACTGAACTGCATTTGAATTTTAACATGGTTTGGTAATCTTGCAGTAGTATTTATGTTCTCAAGTTATTTTTTGACGCTACGATATAATGATATTAAAGTGTTGCATAGAAATTCTACGCGATACTTTTAATTCATTTTTGTAAGAAGCTACCAATGATATCAAAAAGAAAACAATTTGGTTTAGCTCTTGCAATAATTTACATATCTTCGTTTATGCCCCATTCGTTTGCCGAGCCAGCATATGATCGCTTTTATGTAAAGGGATTGTCAGATGAGACGGGTCCTTTTGCAAACCAGAATATACGAATTCTAGGTGATGATGATAAAGTTACAATCATTCGTAATACTCCAAATAACATGGTAATCGTCAGAATTAATGTATCTATTTCTGCACCTTGTTATGATGTAGTACCTACTATTTGCATAAGTGGTATTGTTTATGATACAAAAAATACAGACAGTCCTGATATAGGAGATGTTATACGATTGAACATTGATCCAAGTGGAAAAAAACAGTCAGTTTCTTTTCTTACAGGAGAACGTGCAGGCTCTAGTGTGTCAATATACTCCAAGGAAAGAAATCAACAGTTTGAATTCAAAAACATTCAAAAATTAATTTTCATTCCAGAGAAAAGAGACCCGCTCACTTTAGTCAATAAATATGAAGATGATGGAATGATAAAAGCAATTCAAAAGGCACAAGAATTTGCAATAACGCATCCAACCTTTGTCTTTGATGGAATACCGCAAAGCCTTGATGTAAATCTAGTAAGCATAATTCAATCAAAACCTCCAGTGTATGTAGTACAAGTAAGTTTTGACTCTGGGCATCCTGGTTATGGAAACAGAACTGGCCAAGTATTAAAAAATGTAATAACTCATCATGACATGAAAGTTATGGTATCAGACTATGGTGTTGGGTCTGCCATTATTGATGGTATATGGGATGAATTCAATCAGAAATGGCAGAAATAATTCTATAAATACAACACTGAATATTTTCGTCCATGACAAAGAGCATAAAATGTTCTGACGTGGGAGTTGACTGTGATTGGGGTGCCTCGGCGCAAACTGAGGAAGAACTCTTCAAAAAGATCGAAGCACATGCAAAAGAGCACGGATTTAATGAAATACCCAAAGAGCTTTTATCAAAAGTACAGGCTGCAATAAAAGATAATTAATAATTCGATTTACACATAAAAAAATTTAAGTCAAAAATATGTGTATGGCTTACACAACAATTCGTTAGAAAGACATATCACATGTAACTATGCGCAACACACTGTGACAGTGATTGATTGTGCAAGCGATGAAGAAATTGCAAGTGATCTTGTAAAATACGTGATCAGTTTAGGTCATGATGCAAGACAAGACAATTCCTATGTGATAATAAATGAAAAAAATGTTAAAAATATTCTCAAATCATTTATCAAACATACTGGCAAATCTGATTATGACATGTTGCAGGCAGATTCGGAAACCATTGTCCTTGCAAAATTAACATCCATTAGAAATTTTGGTCTATCTACGTGTGAAATTTGTGGTTATGTAGCAACTGATGAGGAATTATTTGCACATCGACGTGCACATGGAATTCAGCTTTTCTAGAGTTAATTTTTTGTACTCTCTAAAAACAAACCAGGATGAGGAACTATCTTACAATATTCAATAAGAGGCAGTGATTTTAGATTCCGGTATTGAGTTTCGGTTAACCACTCGTTGAGTTCTTTTACAGCATTTTTAAATTGAAATTGGACTAGCATTTTCTTCGCTAAATTACCATTACTTTCCACAATATCAACAGTAACCATGTTGATGCTATCTGATATTTTTGTAATATGATAAAAGGATTCCTGCATTTCCCAAATTTAGGAAATGATTTCCTTGAAGGAATTGTATTATGTTACCTTATTTTGTGAAAATCTTGTATTAAATTAACTGTGCAACCTTAGTTTAATTTTGATTCACAAATTTCTAAAATTAAATACTAGCAAGCATAATAGAAAACAAGTTTTCTAACCTATTTTCTTATTCTGCCCTCGATAAAGAGTAAGGCGATAAAAGATCAGAATGCCTGTCATCTCAAGTGTTTCAACTAGTGCTACAGTGTAAAAATGTAATAACCAACCATCATACATTTCATTTAGTATTGCTAAAAGCGCAGATATCTGAGGAAATGCAAAAAATATTGCAAGGACAAAGCCTGCAAAACCAGCAACCCAGTCCTGAACTGTCATTTTCTTTGACTCTGCAAGCATTTTTTGTGGATTATCGATGCCTTCTAGCTGTTGCAATAACTGCGTTTTGATATCTAAATAAGTCGAGTTTCCAAGATCAATTGCAATAATCGTTCCCCCAAGCAACAACAACATCAACGTGGCTTGTCCATATGCCAATATCTTCCTCTTGCCACGTTGGACTTTGCGCATCTGATTCTCAAACATTTGACCAAATCTTCCAAGCTTGTTCTTTTTGACAAGCACTACCATGAGAACCGATATGGCGGAGACTAAACCAAAAGAACCAAACCAATGTGTAGAAACATAGGTGTAAAATAACAATCTAACAGGAAGTAAAAGTCCTGTCATGACGGCAAAGACTATCAGTGTCTCGACTATTTCCTGCTTGCGACTAGCCTTGGTTTTTGTTTGGTCAAACATATCTAAGTATGTGTTTGGCTCTTAGGGAATTTAATGAATTGTATGTCTTTCTGAATTAATATGGTCATAATTATATTAGATATGAAATCAATCCGCCATTTTGTTAATGCGGTTCTGTTTTCTTGTAATAACACGTGACTTTAATTGTATAACAACAAATGCTGGAAATACAAAATACATTCCAATATTAAGCAAAATCACACCAACTCCATAACCAATCATTTCCATTTCGGAATCAATGTTTAGGTAGCTAAGAATTGAGAGTGTTGTAATTAGTGGTGTGATTGTTGTTTTTACAATTTCTTTAAAAATGGCATTTTGTCTTTCCCACTCTGCCACCGTAGGACTAAAAGTGTAATAGAATTGGTTAAATGCAGTCATAAACGTGGTGCCGGATCTAGTCTGTAATAGCATGTTGTCCCTTGTTTCCCTTAGCATTTGAACTTGGGGAGCTAGCTCTGATCCAAATGACGCAGTGGCTATAAGACATCCTGAATATTTTGCGGCTTCAGTTGACGAATCTTGGACTTTGTTAACCATGGACGCAGCAGTGTCTTCTGATCCCTGTACTGTACTTTGCATTTGTTGCTGCAAGGAATCCATTCCCAAGTCTTGAGCAAATGCCAATGATGAAATAAAATTAATTCCAGATATTACTGTAAGCATAGTTATGACAAATATAGCACCTTTCCTCATGGTTAGAATGAGTGTAATCTTTGGGATAAACAAGATCATGTATTTTATCATATTAACATCATTAGGTTCTACATGATTTTAGTACCTATCAATCAATTTCATCATTACAATTTATCTACGCCATCAAAAATAACTGATAATTTCTGCGCATATTTTTTTATACAATTATGATTTCACTAGTAACAATAGATAGGAGTGGTTCCCTGACTGGTGCCTCACAACAGTCTATAGAATACAAAATTATAGAATCATTTAGAATAATCTTTTCCAAAATTTGGAAATCAGAAAGAGAAATGTTCCAAAGTTATATGTGTTTAAATGGCAAGGTTGACTTAAATGTAGCAAACAAATTACCGAATTAATAAACTAGTGATAAAATGTCAGACGATAACCCAAACAAATCAAATCCAGAAGAAATATCTGAACCAGAAAAAAGATCTGGCCAAGAACGTATAACTGTGAAAAAATCAACTTACAATAAACTGATCATTGGAATAGTGTCATCACTAATTGTTGTAGCATTCTTTACTGGTTACACTCTTGGTAGTCAAACCGTGGAGCCACTTGTAATACAACAAAGCCCACAGCCCAGTAACACCACACCGCAGCCAACTCAGGCGCCGTCAACAGAAGAGGCAAGGATTTTTGTTTCATTATCTGATGATCCAGTAAAGGGAAATCCAAATGCTCCAGTAACAATCGTAGAGTTTGCTGATTTTCAATGTCCCTTCTGTGCTAGGTTCTTTGCTCAAACCCTGCCGCAAATACAACAAGATTATATCGATTCAGGCAAAGTAAAACTAGTCTTTAGAGATTTTCCACTAGATAGCATTCATGCAAATGCAAGAGCTGCATCAATTGCCGCAGAATGTGCAGATGATCAGGGCATGTTCTGGCAATATCATGACAAATTATTTGAGGGTCAAACTCAATGGGCACGTCTTAGTGCAAGTGATGCAGCAAATACATTCAAACAATATGCAACTGAATTAGGATTAAACTCTGAGAATTTCAGCTCTTGTTTTAACTCTCCAAAATATTTGGATGAGATAAACGAAGATTTTCAGAATGGAGCAAATTATGGCGTCACAGGAACCCCTGCATTTTTCATAGGAAATGACAAGGATGGATACGTAATACTGATAGGAGCTAAACCATATTCCGCATTCCAACAAGTCATTGACAATGAACTATCATAAGATCACTGTTAATTACTGAATTATCATACAGGTACAATTTTGAAATATCATAGTTGCAGTTTTAATAATAACCGCCAGGTTGCTTTTCACTTGCTGTTGGAGGTGGATTTACTTTCATCATTCCCTTTTGTATGAGATACTGGATGCCTTGTACCAAATCCCTGTCTTCTACGGAACCTTCCGACCACCATTTTGCATTTTTTAATCCAGTTGGGAAGTGTAGTATTTGTTGAGTTTTGAGCAGCTGCAATCGGTATTGCGCCAACTAGCATTACTGATGTGATTAAACATGTGATAGTGAAAAGTAATTTTTTCATTTACTACTTAGTGCTTTACCAATACTTAAAAGAAAGGGAGAATTTGCACCTAAAATTAATAGGATAGATAGACTATAGTAAACACATGTCAGAACAGGGTTCTGTAGACAAAACCTTGTCAAGACGCGATTTTTTAAAATTATTAACAACTGCCGGAGTTGCAATTTCATTCACGCCATTTATCCCATGGGGAAAATTCATGCCAAACCCTGAAAGTGTTTCAATTTTACAAAAAGCCAGAGTGATTTTACCTGATGGAACGCACGCAAATGTTAACACGTTTCCAGTTAATTACGCAGACACAGTTACCTATCCAAGCACTGGTGACAGAGTTTTAGATGAAGAATCATTTCGAAAGTGGAATCTAATCAGACTGCCTGAAGAACTTGGAGGTTCAATAAACGATGTATCTGCATTTCGTTTGTATAGCATGATATGTGTGCATCTATGGTGTTTGTGGAAATATTACCCAACAACAGATCCATCAAGACCTCGAAACCGAGGAGAATGCCCATGTCACGCAAGTACATATGATCCTCTTAGTGGAAAAGCAACTGATGGACCTGCAGCAAAACAGGCCTCGCCTTCAAATGTTCTTCCTTCTCTTGATTTAGAAGCTGACAAGGATGGATTCTTGTATATCATACCACCAAAGTGGGATGTAAATGAAAATGGAGTAATTGGGTATGGGCGTTTCCTAAAAGAGTAGGAAATCAATAAAAGAATTTAGCTACTCGTGATATATTTAAAAATAAAAAAGAATTTTTCTAGATGGCAGAAACGCCCTTTTGCTTGCTTCCTATGTCAAATGCATCATCTACAGTTGTTACAAATATCTTACCATCGCCTTTGCTACCTGTTGAGGTAGCTTCAAGGACTGCATTAACAACAGCATTTGCCTTTGAATCATCAACTATGGTCATGACAGATTCTATTGAATTGTATTCTGCCACATATCTTGCGGTTCCTCTTCCGCCGCCCACTGATGGCCTGTCTCCTTTTCCCTGTCCTTTACCGGAGACAACCAAAAATCCTCCTGCGCCTGATTTTTTGATTGCATCCCTAACTTCTCTTAATTTGTCACCAGGTATTAAAATGTCAATTCTTTTCATTATGAAATTAATCGGATATAATGTATAAAAACATGATCTGATTGAGTACGTGAATCTGGTTTAATTTGCTTAGGAACTCTTCAACTGATTTTTCAAAGCAAACTTTATCCTTTTACATATTACATGATATGATACGGATTACAAGTCGCTGCACCAAAACATCATGAGAATAGATCCTAAAGTTAGATTTGCTACGATATTTGATGTTAATGGTATCATATTATACAGTGCTCATCGTGATGGTATAACTAACCTCCTTTCTCCTGAAGAAAATCAAAAGGCACTTGATCAAGCTATCAATGCATGGAAATCTAGAAACGAATATGCAAACAAGATTGGCAAAGGCAAATACGTTTTGGCAGTTTATGAAAAAATAAAACGAATTACCATGCCACTAGATGACGAGCATTTTCTTTACATTACTACCGAAGCAAATGCGGACCATGAAAAAATAATTGAAAAGGCACTAAAGCTAAAACAAGATGCATTGCATGCCCCTGAAGGAATGCCATGATTTAGAAAATAATGAATAGATACTTTGAAATTACTTTTTAATTAACTCTAAAATCTTAAAGGGGATCTTATTTAGATCAATTTGTCTTTCTGTAGTTACAAAAAGCACATTTGGATCCATTGGAAAGCTCATTAGAACTATTTTGTCTCGATAGGAAAGTGAAAATTCAACTGGACCAAACTCCGCATCAAATTCATGACGCATTCTCACTCTTAGTGAAAGCTCCATGAACAACATCTCATCTTTTTTGGAATCTTCAAGAGCTGTAAGACCTTTTCTCATTCCGCCTGCCACAAGTTTTCCTTTGTTGTTTATTGCTCTGACAGACCGTATCTTATCGTCTAATTCGAAAACTTTTTCACATAATGTATCAAAATCAAAATTATTCTTATTATCTTGCACTACATTGATGAATATTATTCTACCAGATTAACTTGTAGATCAGACTAAGTTCAAAAGGCTTATCATCTAAGAGTAGAATGATATATCATGTCAAAGAAAAAACCTGAAGGCTGGGAAACACTCTGGCAAGAATATCTTGAATCACTTAACAAATGGAAACACGTCTATGAAATGTGGACAAAAGCTGGAAATGACGCCATGGTAAAGTACAGTGAGGTCTGGCAAAAAACACTTGGAACAGATGCTGAATTGGTAAAAAAAATCACTGAAACTTGGCAAGAAGCTTGGAAACAAGCAGGGGTTGAACCAATAAGACAGCTTGGCGCAATGTGGGAAACTATGGTAAAGATGTCAGGAATGGAGTCAGTGGCAAAATTCAATGAAGACTGGATAAAAATGTGGCAAGGCTCTGGTATGGAACCATTCAAGGCATATTCAGAAATGCTAAAAAAATATACAGAAACACGGGAAAGTATGTGGAAAAAATAATCTAATTGTCATACAAATTGCAGGTATGTAGTTTGGTGAATTTTTAATAATCCAATTTTTTTTATCTTTTATTTCAATTTACAGATGCGATTAAATCACATACGCACACTTTTACGTGATTATTTAAAATAAATAAAAAAGGAAAAAATCTTAGTTTTTAGTCCAAGTGGACAACCATGAGTTAAAGATATTGTGGTTTAACTCAGCAAATGCAGTTGCATTCTCGTTTATTGTCCTAAGATTTTGTTTTGTTGCATCAAGTGCAGTGTGTGCAATTTTATGTTGTACATCAAATGCTTTGATGATTTCATCTGTTGAATCCTGTACGACTCTGGTGATTGGTTCTGTTGTGTTTGTGTTTATACCCATCTTGTTAGCATATTGCTGTTGGATGGCCAATGTAGAGTTTACAAAATTCGTCCAAACTCCAAAGTATTCTTGCTGTAGGTTAGTGAATGATTGAAGATACTGCGGAGTTACTTTTTCCACATGACCTTTGATCTTTTCAAAGCTACCCCTGTAGACATCAAAAATGTCCTTCGAAGATGTGTTTGTTGGTTTGCTCATAGGTTCCATGTAATGGCATGGATATATATACCTACTGGTAATAGTTACCAACCATTGGTTTTTAATGTCAAAACTTATATCCTCTGTAAAGATAGATAAGGTAATGAAAATTCAAACCATCAATCCCGCAACAGAACAAATTCTAGGTGAATACGAAGCAATTTCAGAACAGCAAGTAAACGAAGAAGTAAATCATTCCAGGATGATCTATGAAAAGATCTGGAAAAAGTTTGACATTTCAGAGCGTGCTAAACTTTTACGAAATCTGTCAAGTGCGCTTTTGCAAAGAAAGATGGAATATGCTACTATGATTACAAACGAGATGGGAAAACCAATTTCAGAATCAGTCAAAGAAGTTGAAAAATGTAGTTGGGTTTGTAATTATTATGCAGATAATGGTAAAAAATTTCTAGAACGTGAAAGTATACAAACTGATGCCAAAGAAAGCTATGTACAATTTGACCCTCTAGGTGTTATAGGATGTATAATGCCATGGAACTTTCCGTTTTGGCAAGTCCTAAGATTTTGTATCCCTGCTTTGCTTGCAGGAAATACTGTAGTGCTAAAACATTCTAGCGTTTGTATTGAAGCTGGAAATGCAATTCAACAAGCTTTGGAAGACATTGGATTTCCAAAAGGTGTATTCCGACATATCACAGGGAATTATCTTGCAGGAGAAGCATTGGCAAAAGCAAATGTAGATGCTGTATCAATTACTGGTAGTACAAAAGCAGGAATTAGGGTGGCAGAACTTGCAAGCAAAAATTTACACAAATTTATTCTAGAACTAGGCGGAAGTGATCCATTTATTGTATTAAAGGATGCAGATATTGATATGGCAGCTAAAGTAGGTGTATCATCAAGATTTCTAAATAACGGTCAAAGTTGTATTGCGGCAAAAAGATTCATTGTTGAACAAAGCGTTGTTGAAGAGTTTACAAAAAAATATGTGGAATATGTACAAGCACAAGTAATAGGAGACCCACTAGACCCAAAAACTACAATAGGTCCTCTTGTACGTGACGACTCACGCAACGTAATTGTAAATCAAATAGGAAGATCTACCCTTAAAGGGGCCAATGTTTTGATAGGCGGAGATGTGCCAAAAAGAACAGGATTCTACTTTAACCCAACAGTGATATCCAACGTAACACCAGACATGGCAATTTCAAGAGAAGAAGTATTTGGTCCAGTGGCACCAATACTCTCAGCAAAGGATCATGTTGAAGCTATAAGATTTGCAAATGATACCGAGTTTGGTCTTGGTGCTAGTATATGGTCAGAAAGTTTTGCAAGAGAAAATAACATTGCAAAAGACATTGAGGCTGGAATGGTATTTGTAAATTCGATGGTAATATCAGATCCAAGAATGCCTTTTGGTGGAATCAAAAACTCTGGAATTGGAAGAGAGTTATCAAATTATGGTCTAAAAGAATTTGTTAACATAAAATCAGTAATTATAAACTGAAATAATCTAAAATTAAAAGATCTATACAAGACATTAAAGTGCAATAGAACCTTTTTGTTTACTGCCTATGTCTATTACATCATCCACTGATGAAACAAAGATCTTGCCGTCTCCCTTAGAACCCGTTCCAGCAGCATTAATTATTGCAATTATGACTGCATCAGCGTTAGACTCGTCAACTACGGTGACAATCGAGTCTACCTCATTGTATTCAGCAACATGTCTTGTTGTTCCGCGTGAACTCTCAACCATTGGCCTTTTTCCCTTGCCTTGACCCCTTCCAGATAGTACAGTTAGACCTTTTGCACCAGCTTTTTTTATTGCATCAACAACTAAACTTGTTTTATCAGTCTGTACAAAGGCTTCAATTCTTTTCATTACATTTTAGAATTTCAATTATGATATAAGTAAAACGGTAAATTATCATTACTGGTAATGATTTTATGTTAGCGGACAAAATATTACAATTCCTTAAAAGGTTGAATTGTAACGTATAATTGTGAGTGATTCTGAGCATGATTCTCAAATTGAGAAAATTGCATTATTGATTGTTAATGATAAAACTTCACTTGATGAGCAAAATCCAATGAAACTACAAAGATATTATGATTTTGTAAAAACCAATTTTAAGATCACAGGCG
>DATEAJ010000076.1:0-2712 GCA_035288445.1 Nitrosopumilaceae archaeon | reverse complement strand
ATCCACATGTAAGGTAAAGATCTTGTCAAAATGAGCCCCAGAATCACTTTTTAAGTTTTCAGACCAATAATCAACCAACTCATCATAATTTTTTGGAATGTATTTTCTTCCTTTTAGATACGCAAATGTTTTTTCATCTGGAGCTATAAGTCCTGCTCTTGCACCTCCTTCAATAGACATATTGCAAATAGTCATTCTTTGCTCCATCGTGAGATCAGATATTGTCTCACCACTGTATTCTATTACAGTTCCTGCTCCTCCCGCAGTACCTATATGTCGTATTATTGAAAGTATGATGTCTTTTGCAGTTATTGCGTGTTTATTTTTTCTCTTACCTTCTATTTTAATTTCAAAAGTTCTTGGTTTTTCCATCCAAATACATTGTGTGGCTAATACATGCTCTACATCACTTGTACCTATACCAAATGCTAACGCACCAAAAGCACCATGTGTTGATGTATGGCTATCACCACAAACAATTGTAGTTCCAGGAAGAGTTATTCCTAATTCAGGACCAATTACATGTACTATTCCTTGATTTGGACTGTTAATATCAAATAACTGAATATCAAAATCTTTGCAATTTTTTTCTAAGACTTGGATCTGCCTTGCAGAAATTTGATCTATGATTGGTAAAGATCTGTCACTAGTTGGAACGTTATGATCCATTGTTGCAAATGTGAGATCTGGTCTTCGTACTTTTCTTTTGTTAATACGTAAGCCATCAAATGCCTGTGGAGATGTAACTTCATGTACTAAATGTCGATCAACATAAAGCAGTGTTGGTCCATTTTTTTGTTCTACTACAACATGTGAATCCCAAATTTTCTCAAACAGTGTCTTTGGCATAGCAGAATATTAGATGATACGTGATATAATGGTATAAACAGAGAAAACTGTTAGAATAGATTTTGATTACTCGTAGAGTTAATGTTTCTACAGTTTGTAATTAAAAAGACCACCAGCCGCAATGATTTTTCCAATTAATTCAGAAAAAGGTTTCATTTTATAGGTTTGGTTCTTTGTAAGATTTTTTATTTCATTTTTTTCCGTATCAATTTCAAGCGAGTCTTTATCAGATATGCTATTGTATGTACTCTCATCAATTTCTATTGGTAGCAAGAACGCGCCATCAACTGCATTTCTATAGAATATTCTTGCAAAAGATACTGCCAAAACTGCCTTTATTCCAGAATATGCAAGTGCAATAGGTGCATGTTCTCTTGATGAACCACACCCAAAATTGCGTCCTGTCACAATGAAATCACCCTCTTTTACCTTAGAATGAAAATCTTTGTCTAAGCCTTCCATTGCGTGTTTTGCAAGCTCGTTGTAGTCATGGATTTTAAGATAAGGGCCTGGTAATATTACATCAGTATCAATATTGTCTCTTTGATATTTTATTACGTTTCCTTTCATTTCAAATCCCTCGGATCAGTAATTTTTCCAGTAACTGCAGATGCAGCTACAACTAGAGGCGATGCCAGATATGTTTTTGATTCTACATGACCCATCCTTCCTGGAAAATTTCTGTTAGTAGTACTTATGCAAACTTCATCTTTTGCAAGTACTCCCATATGCGCACCACAACATGCTCCACATGTAGGCGGTCCCACTACTACACCAGCATCCATGAAAATTTTTAGGAGTCCTTCATCCATTGCCTTTCTGAATATTGATATTGCTGCAGGCAATATTTCTGTTCTAATCTTCACTTGTCTACCTTTTAGTATTCTTGCAACAGCTTGTAGATCTTCATATTTTGCTCCTGTGCATGAACCAATATACGCTTTGTCTAGGACTGTTGTTGACAAATCTCGTGCCTCTGCGATATTTTCAGGAGAAAATGGTTTGGCAACAGTTGGTTCTAATTCTGAGGCTTCATATTCATAGATCTTTTCATATTGAGCATCGGCGTCACCGTGTACTTCATCGTATTTTGTTACACCTCGCACTGCAAGATAGTCTCTTATTTTTTGATCAGGTTCAATGATTCCACTTTTTGCGCCAGCTTCTGTTGTCATGTTTGTTAAAGTAAGTCGTTCTTCAACTGACATTTCTGAGATACCATCACCACCAAATTGCATAGTTTTGTAAGCTGCACCATCAGTTCCTATATCACCAATTATTTTTAAAATGAAATCTTTTGCCATCACATGGTTTGGAAGCTTGCCATTTAGTTTGAAATAAAGCGTTTCTGGAATTTTGAACCAAATTTTTCCGTTTAATAGTACATAAGCAATATCTGTATGCCCAAGACCTGCTGCAAAAGCACCTAATGCGCCAGTTGTATTAGTATGCGAATCACCACCTACATAGACTTCTCCTGGTAGCACCATGGCTTCTTCATGAGATAATGTGTGACAGATCCCATACTGACCCATACCATACTTGAAGTGTTTGCTGATTCCAAATTGTTTTGTAAAATCTGACAACAATACTATATTTTGAGCCGATATCTTGTCAGCAGAAGGAACAAAATGATCTTCTGCAACCCAGACTTTGGATGCGTCCCAAAGTTTCTCTATCTTCATTCCTTTTTTCTTTAGTTTCTCAAATACAGCAATCACACCAGGGCCTGAAACATCATGCATCATTACCTTATCTACATTTACAAAAACTACATCATCTGGCGATAGGCTTGTTTTTCCAGACGCCCTAGCAAGTATCTTTTCGGTTATGTTCATTCCTAGATGTAGAAAATGCATGTTT
>DATEAJ010000075.1:0-2896 GCA_035288445.1 Nitrosopumilaceae archaeon | reverse complement strand
ATTCTATAATCATGATTGAATGAAAAAATAATTTTAAACGTGTTTCAGCTTAAAATCTTCGTTCGCCGCGGTGTTTTGGTAGACACTCACGACAGTATACTGGGCGTCCTTCTGTTGGTTTAAAAGGAACCTGTGTTTCTTTTTTGCAGTCTGCACAAGTGGCAGGGTGCATTTGTCTGTCTTCGGACATGGCTTTTGATCATTTTCAGTTACATAAAAACTGTTAGTATTAGATACAAAAGGGTGGATCTAAATCGGTAGCAAATAATTATGAGATGTCTAAAATGTTTGTAATGAGTTCTAAGATATCAGAGCAAGAGAAACTTGCACTTACTCCTGAATCAGGATTTAATCTGGTTGGCATAGACCCTTTTGAAGCATATGGGAAAAAGTTGTATTTCATAGAACATTTTGATATGTATCAAGAAGCACTAAAAGCAAAAAAGGATAGAAAAAACCCTGATGAATATTTGATCTTGTATAATGGTTCATCTTAACAACATTCTTTACAAGACCAAAATGGAGAAAATCAGGCGTTCTTAATAATACCAAAAAAATACTTTCCGATAATTGTCGTGGTAGGCGTAGCGATAATTGTTGTTGTGGTAGTAAATTCATCTCTCATAAACAATGAATCGCCTGTTATGTCAAATCAAAAGATCATTGAAAACATAACATCTTTAAAGACACCTGCTAGCCAGACATACAAAATTAACACACAATGTGAGATGCTTTTTGCAATTACTACATCCACGTATCCAAATGGGGAAGCAATACCTAGATTTAACACAACGTCCCTTGTTGAAAAGTATCCTGATGAATTTAAAGAATGGAAAGAAACACTAGCAGATCCAGAAAAAAGAAAAGTGTTTGTCCAAAATGTTCCTGACGAATTCAATCAAGTCTTAATTCCTGTATTGATGAAAGAGTCATCGATAGATCCTGAACTCAAACCAACTGCTATGTTAATTACAGAGCCTCAAGCAAATTTGAAGTTAAAACAAATCTATGATGAGAACCACTGTCAAGAGTTCTTTTCCAGTCACAGTAAACCAACTCCATAAAACAAATTTGATTTAGAATGGAAGTAAAAATGAACTACGAATATTCGATCTATTGGATTTTACACTGGGCAGTTATTCCTTTTGAAATGACAAAATATGTGTATGCCAAAATTCCAATGCCAACCAATCTGAGCGGAATTTCATAATTGTTCAAAAATGCAGTTGCTGTACTTCCAATTGTTCCAAATGTAGAAATGATTGCAAAACCAGTAGGACCACAGCTGCATACACCTGCACTTGCGCCAATTATTGGTCCTGCAAAGCTACGCTTTAGCTGTTTCTCACGCAATATTTTAACTCTGAAAATGCTCATGCTAACTACCAGTCCAGACAATGCAGAGACTATTACAATTAGTACAAAACCTATAACGTCTTCATTTGGAACATAAAAAGTGGCAATTGGTTGTAGGAAAACATATTCAGATACAATAGAAAGTATTACTAATAGTCCTACAAATATTGTAACGGATAATAAGATATATCGTTTATTTGAAAAAACAAATCTTAGGGCTTGACTTTGCAATTGTAATTCGATGCTTATTATGTTTCATCAAGTATAAACCATATGCCAAAATTCGTAGAGATTTGGACGCATAATTTACCTACACTCACAGTTTTGTTCTCCACAATGACATGTAACCTCAAATGAAAATACTGAACTTGCCGAAGAAAATCCATCTGTTACATCTACAAAGACCAACAGAGTTTCTGCTTCTGCGTTGTTGTCAATCTCCCACGAAAAGACATAATTACCATTTGAATCTGTGATTCCTTCGAAATCTTTGAGCTTGTTTTCCCCGTAATCTTCTACTCTCACTAATACAGTAACATCATGGATTGGTTCTTGCCCATCAGTAACAGTAACTATAATGGATTGCATCGTGCCACGCCTAACTTGGGATTTTCCTTCCACCTCTATGTAGAGTCTTTGTATGTCTTGTGTTTCTGAATTGTATTCAATTTGAAATATTTTTTTGTTAATCAAGTATTGTAATCCTGACACAAAATCCACATCAGATATTTTTCCATTTGCCCACCAGCCGGCGTTGTTTTTGAACCAGAGAGGAATTTTTGTCAAAATACTTTCTTTTACATAAAAATATGATGTTGGAATTGCAATACCGTTGAATGTTCCAGTAACTTTGTACGTACCTCTTGGAAATTCATGATCTAAAATTAAAGTAGTTTGATAGACACCACTTTCAAGAACGGGAGCTTTTGACTCTATAGTTTTTCCATCTGGCCTGATTATTGTTAAAAAGACATTATTGGTTTTTTTCAAGTCACCAGTTATTCCAGATATTGTAATAAACGATGTCTGTCCATATTTTGGTAAGAAATACACATGTTCTAAAGATTCTGACAGGGGTGCTTGAATCACTTCACTCTTGATCAAATATTGAATCGATTGAATAAATCTAGTATCATCAATTTTCTCTTCTGACCACAATCCTGCTGTGTCTTTTATCCAGTGTGATATCAGAATAGTTTCGCTGTGTGTGTTATGAATTCCAGTTATTACTAGAAAGAATCCAATCAGAATTGCTAAGGATTTCATCGATATAAATAACAATTAAGATTTAATCTAGTTTCAGTTTTTAGCTAAATCCTGCACCAAATTTATCACCGTCTTGCAAAGGATCAATGGAATCAGTATTTTTTAATTTCAAATACAAAAAAGATTCATTTACTAGCTGTTCTGCTGACTCGCCTGTGATCTTAAAATTGGTTTTTACAAAATCATAATATCTTTGTAGTTTCATTGGATTTTGCTCATCAAGTGAAGTTTTATCATTAACAATCAATAATGCAATTTTCTCAATTTGAGAATC
>DATEAJ010000074.1:0-3181 GCA_035288445.1 Nitrosopumilaceae archaeon | reverse complement strand
ACAATTAGTTGCCAGAGTGCGTGGACAGACAAATGAGCTTTTCCTAATTACAATATCATGTGGATGAGTTAGAACTAATCCATCATGACCTTTTCCTTTTACTTTGAAAGAAAAATCTTTGACTTTGATTGTAAACAAAATATTTGTTTTTGAGCTACGCAAAAGTTTTTTCATTTTTTCAGGAATGTCATTACAACTACAACTTGCGCCAACTCCAATTATACAATCACCATTTAATGTAAGATCCGGTTCTGTTGTTATCTCGATTGTTTTTTGATGAAGCGATCGAATATTTTTATGACCATAAAATGGGATCTCAAAATGCATAACAAAAGTATCACTAGACTTAAATTAAACCTTCAAAGGATGAAAATTGAATTGTTACCAGCAGCTGCAGGATATGATAGAGCCATCACTGTATTTTCTCCAGATGGAAGATTATACCAAGTAGAATATGCTATTGAAACAGTTAGACGTGGAACTCTTGCAATTGGGATTAAAAGTAAGGATGGAATAATTCTTGCAGTAGAAGAAAAACCACGCAAATTACAAAATGCTGAAGTAACACAGAAAATTTTTCAAGTCGATGATCACATTGGGGTTGCTGCAGCAGGATATATACCAGATGCGCGGAGCCAAGTAGATAATGCAAGATTCTTTTCACAAAGCAACAGAATGATCTATGACGAACCAATAGAAGTAGAATCAGTCGCTAAACATCTTGCAGACCAATGTCAGCAATTTACTCAATATGCTGGAGTTAGACCATTTGGCGTTGCATTAATTATTGCAGGTATAGACAAGAGTGGAAGTACAATATACCTCACTGATCCAAGTGGAACATACATTTCCTATGATGCAGTTGCGATTGGTTCAGGCGCTGATCAAGTAACTGAGCACCTAGAAAAATACTACAAAAAAGACATGTCATTAGAAGATGCGGCAGCACTCGCAATAGAATCAATATATCTTGTTAGTGAAGACAAAGAAGGAATAAAACACGTCAAGATGTCACAAATTCTTAACGACGCCAAACTTCTAAATAAAGTTCAGGAAAAAGATATTGAAAAATACGCGGCAAAGGCAAAAGAGCATTCTGCAAAAAGACAAAGTTAATCTCTACTGTTTTATAACGCACAAAAATACATTAATTGTTGAAAATTTCAATTGCAATTCCTGATTCTGCATTAACTGATGAATCTACACAGCTTGATAAATCAAGAAAGATATCATTGATTGCACGAACATGTGCAATATTTCATGTGCAAACAATTTACCTGTATCACGAAAGTTCCGGTACAGAGCAAGACAAATCTCTTTTACGTACTATTTTACGCTATCTTGAAACGCCACAGTATTTACGGCGTACATTATTTCCAAAAATCTCAGAATTAAAATATGCTGGAATTCTTAGCCCGTTAAAAATTCCACATCATACTTACACTCCAGATTCAACTAAAATCAAAACTGGCGACATACGAGAAGGTATAGTATTCTTTGCAAAAGGAGGAAAATATGTCGATGTTGGACTTGACAAACCAATTCAATATTTTGGTGATGAACGAGAAGGAAGAAGAATAACAGTGCAATTCAAAACTGGATTTCCAGAACTTTCGATTAAACAGATAAAACGCAATGAGGTTCGACAATATTGGGGATATGAAGTAAAAGAAAGTGCAAATCTACGCACACTTCTTTCAAGCTGTAATTCACATGTCATTTTGACCTCAAAAAAAGGAAAAATCATACATAAAACACAGAAATTTTTTGATGAAATCTCCGATGCCAGTGTACTTGTTGTTTTTGGTTCTCCAGAAAGAGGAATTCATGAAATTCTAGGCAACGCAATACACAACATCCCAAAATCACAAATTCTTAATTTCTTTCCAGAACAAGCTACTGAAACTGTGCGTCTTGAAGAAGCAATGCTTGGTACACTATCGATCTTAAATGTTCTAACACGCAATTAAATTTAATATTGTTTCAAATGATTTGATTTTAATGACTCAACAAAAAAAATTCTTACTTGTTGCAATCATGACAGGAATTGCAGGAGTTGTTGTTGGTGGAATTATATTTGCGATCACTGTAATGGATTTATTACATTGATAAAATCAAAAATTACATAAAAAATCGATCAAGATATTATTTCTAATAGTAGACTTATAATGGGGTTTACAACATCTAGCGTTTATCCATGGGTCATAGAAAGCATAGTCAGCCAAGGCGAGGAAGTCTTGCATATCTTCCAAGAGGGCGAGCTAAAAGCATGGAAGCAAGAATCAGAACTTGGCCAAATCAAGATGGTGATCAGCCAAGACTACTGGCACATGCGGGATTCAAAGCTGGCTGTATTCGTGTTGCAAGCATAGATGATAGAGACAAAACGCCTAACTTTGGGAAACAACTTGTCAGTCTTGGTACGGTGGTTGTAACTCCTCCAATCTCAGTTATAGGAATACGCGGATATGCAAAAGACAGATACGGATTAGATTCAATTTTTGATGTTTATGCAAAAGACCTGCCAAAAGAATTACCAAGGCTGTTTACCGCAAAATCAGATGATAAAAGTCTTGAACGAGCAGAAAAATCCCTTGGAAAAGTTTCTGATCTTTTTGCCATTGTTGCTGTACTTCCAAGACATGCTGGCAGAGAACAAAAAAAGCCATATGTTTTTGAAGTTGCTGTAAAAGGCGGTGATATTGCAAAACAATTTGCGTTTGTTAAAGATCTTTTGGGTAAAGAAGTTAAAGTTGATCAAGTCTTTCAAAAAGGCGCAGATGTTGATGTTGCTGCTATCACGAAAGGAAAAGGAATTGAAGGACCAATTACAAGATGGGGTGTTAAAAAGAAACAGCACAAATCAAGAAAAAGCGTAAGAGCTCTTGGTACACTTGGTCCAATCAGTCCTGCAACAATCATGTACACAGTACCAAGAGCAGGTCAGCGCGGATTTCATCAAAGAACGCAATACAATAACAGAATTATGATAATGAGTAATACTCAAAACAATGAATTCAAAATCAATCCTGCTGGTGGGTTCAAACATTTTGGATTGGTGGAAGGAGACTTTGTTGTAATACGTGGCTCCATTCCAGGAACTTATAGACGACTTGTTAAACTACGAGCACCAGTCAGACAAAGAGTCTCGAAAATAACACAACCTAACATTTTGGAGATA
>DATEAJ010000073.1:0-4995 GCA_035288445.1 Nitrosopumilaceae archaeon | reverse complement strand
AGTAGATGAGCTATACAAAATCACGCTACCTTCATTTGTGTCAAATTAATGTCTTACCAAAGGTCCGTATACATTTAAGGTCAAAAGAACAAAAGATATCATGATACAACTAGGTATCAGAGATTTAGTAAAGTATCCCTTTCTTGCGGAAACAGGTGAATATCTACGTGATAAGGGATTTAATTTGGAACAACTTGGTCATCCAGATTGGAAGCCAATAGTGGAAAAAGCCTATGGAAGAATCGTGGTTGCTACAACAGGACAAATCTATGGTTCAACCATTGAAGATTTTGAAAATATGGATTCTGAGATTCTTTCTTTTGTAATTGCAATAGTTTTGTTAAAATCAGCCGGTATACCAACTTTAATCAAAAGATTTTCTCTTTCTGAAGCAAGAAGAGCTGAAAGATATTTACAACGAGATCTTCTTCAGAAAAAAAATGAAACAAAATTAGAATTGCCGTTAAAAATAATGCAAGATCTTTTTTCAGTAAAAGTGATGACAAAGGAGGAGGATTTTGTTATCAGTGTATCAGATTATCTAAAACGTGCAGTTCAGTTTCATGAGAAAGAGTGGAAGCTGATAAACAGGAGAGTAGAAAATGGGTTTGTGTTTTTGACTGCACATGAAACCGTTAGACTCATACGAAAAGAATTAGATGGATACATAAATTCAAAAATTCAGGCAGTTAACATTCCGTCTATTCCGGAAACATTCAGGAAACGTGTATCTGATCTATCCTTACTTGCAAAAAAATTTTCGGAATATGTTACAGTTTCGTCTGATTATCCACCATGTATCAAACACGCTATTGAAGTTCTTGATAGAGGAGAAAATTTGCCGCATTCTGGAAGATTTATGCTTGCTACATATCTATTATCAAAAGGTCAGACTGCAGATCAAATTGTTCCATTGTTTAAGAATGCACCAGACTATAACGAACGTGTTACAAGATATCAGCTTGATCATATTGCAGGCTCTTCTGGGAAAGGAACAAAATATTCTTGTCCTTCGTGTAACAAGCTAAAAAGTGAAAATCTTTGTTTTGAAATTCCTGAATGTGCTGGAATCATAAACCCGAGTCAGTTTGGAAAAAAGAGGATTGCAAATGTTTGAAAAAAATTTAAAACTAGTAAATGATGCCTTCAAAGAGTATTATTTTAAACATTTTGAACTTATTCATGTTCCTACAAGAACTTCGGAACGGGAATTTGGTTACCAAAAATTCAATGAGGGAATGACAAGACATCTTTCAATAAAAGACGATAAAGAACTACATTTGTTACTAATGACACAGGTTCCTTCTGACGTATATTGTTCAAATGCGTACTACTCATTTCCAAATCTACCCATGCCAGAAAAGGACTGGAAGGGCGCTGATCTAATTTTTGATATTGATGCAAAAGATCTGAAGCTTGATTGTAGAACCAGTCATATTTGTTGCAAGTGTAACTCTTGTGAAAACATTGTAAAACAAGGAATTAATTGTTCGGTATGCGGATCTACAAAACTTGAAACGATATCCGTAACATGTAAAAATTGCATGTCTGAATCAAAGAAAGAAGTGGCTAGACTTCTTGAAATATTAACCAAAGATTTTGGAATCCAAAAAGAAGAGATTCAAGTCTACTTTTCTGGAAATGAAGGATTTCATGTATATGTAGTAAATTCTGACTATCAAACTCTAGATTCAAGAGAGAGAGCAGATCTGGCAGACTATATAATGTTTAATGGGATAATACCAGAAACTCTTGGTATAAACAAACAAAATAATTCTAGATCTACACTTCCTGATGTAAATGAAAGAGGTTGGCGTGGCAGAGTTGCAAAAGAGATCTTTGGTTCTAAGCGAGCAAAGATTGTGCAAGAAGTTCTCTCAGGGGGATATTCAGTATTCCAAGCAAAACTTGATGATTGGAGACCAAAAATAGGAGTAAAGATCGATCCTAAGGTGACCATGGATATTCATCGAATATTTAGATTGGGAGGATCTCTAAACAGCAAGAGCGGTCTTTCAAAGATAATGTGCAAAGATTTAGAAAATTTTGATCCATTTTCTGATGCATGTCTTCTTGATGATGAGAAAGTTGAGATTATAGCAAACTGCCCAATTTCCTTTAAACTCAAAAATAAAAAATATGGTCCATATGAAAAAGAAAAAATAACAGTTCCAAAATATGCAGCTGTTTATATGATATGTAAAGGTATTGCAGATATTAATTAAAAAAGTCAATATGAATAAAATTTTGTAAAATTATCTAACACTTGGAGTTTAAATTATACCCAATAATTACCTCCATTATGCAAGTGGGGATGCATGTATCTATTGCTGGCTCCATCGATAGAGCCGTAGATAATGCACTAACTCTTGGTTGCAATGCTTTTCAGATTTTTACAAGAAATCCACGTGGCTGGAATACAAAACCACTTTCAAATGATATTATAACTAATTTTAGAGAAAAACTATCTACGAGTAAAATTGACCGATTTGCAACAGCAGCCCACATGCCATATTTACCAAATCTTTCATCGCCAGAGGAAGATCCTTTTTCAAAATCTTTGAATTCATTAGTAGATGAGTTGAAGAGATGTAACAAATTGGGTATTCCTTATCTTGTAGCTCATCTTGGAAGCCATAAAGGAGCTGGTGATCAAAAAGGAATAGAAAAACTTGTTAAGAGTTTCACAAACGCTGTAGAGGAAACCCCAAATGATGTTATGATGCTTTTAGAAAATACTGCTGGACAAAAAAATAGTGTGGGTTCTGACTTTGAGCAACTTGCTTCCATTTTATTCCAGCTCAAACCAGCAAAACGCTTTGGTATTTGCCTTGATACATGCCATGCATTTGCAGCAGGATATGACTTACGAACTGAAAAAACAACCCAATCAACATTAGAACAATTTGATAAATTCATAGGAATAGAACACATTAAGATAGTCCATCTTAATGATTCAAAGGGAGAAATTGGTTGTAATTTAGACAGGCATGAACACATTGGACTTGGAAAAATTGGAGAAACCGGTCTTAGTTATGTTGTTAAATTTGCTAATTCTAAAAAGATACCAATAATTTTGGAAACGCCGATAGATGATAGGCGTGACAACTTTGGAAACATAAAAAAAGTAAAGGAATTGGCATAACTGTAAGTGGTTGGTTGATGTATAGTGAATTATGATCAGATAATGCAGCTTGCATTAGAGCGTGGATTTTATTTCCCAAGCTGTGAAGTATATGCAGATGCACAAGCTGGTTTTTGGGAATATGGTCCATCTGGAGTAAGTTTTAAAAATAAATTCATAGAACTGTGGAGGCGTGAATTTGTTAGAAGAGACAGGATGATGGAGATAGATGGTTCTCAGATAATGTCACAATCTGTCTTTCAAGCATCTGGGCATCTAGCAAGCTTTGCAGATCCCATTGTAGTATGTGAAAAATGTAAATCTATTTTCAGAGCTGATAAATTAATTATAGAAATTACCTCAATTGCGATTCCTGAAAGCGCTGATCTTTCGGAGTTTGATAAACTAATTGCAGAAAGAAATATTGTTTGCCCAAAATGTAAAGGCAAATTCAAAAAAGCTCACAAATTCAATATGATGTTCAAAGTAGGAATTGGTCCAGAAACAGTGTCGGCCTATCTGAGACCAGAGACATGTCAGTCTATCTTTGTAGATTTTCCAAGACTCTTTAAAACAATGCGAGGTAAGCTGCCTATAGGAATCGCACAGATTGGTAAGAGTTTTAGAAATGAAATTTCTCCTCGTCAAAGTCTTCTCAGATTAAGAGAATTCTATCAAGCAGAAATTGAGGTTTTTTGCAACCCAAACAAGTTAAATGACCTTGAAAAATTTTCTGAAGTTGAAAATACAGAGATCAGAATAATGGTTGGTGATACTAACAACCCCATGACATGTAAAGAGGCATTAGATTCAGGAATTTTACCAAACAAGCTTGTTGCATACTATCTAGGATTACTGACAGAGTTTTATCAAAAAACTGGTATTGATACCAAGAGAAGTAGATTCAGAAAACTTGGAGATAAAGAAAAAGCATTTTATGCATCGGTTGCTTTTGATTTCGAAGTAGAAACTACAACGGGGTGGTTAGAGCTTGTTGCATGCAATTATAGATCAGATTATGATTTGAAAAGTCATGCTAATACAAGTAAGGAAAAATTCGAAGTATTAGATGAAGATGTAAAGGTTCTTCCACATGTGTTTGAACTTTCTATGGGTATAGATAGGAGTCTTTACACCATATTGGAGCATAGTTTACGTGAGGATAAGGAAAACGACAGAATTGTTCTTTCTCTAAAGCCTTATCTTGCTCCAGTTCATGTTGGCGTACTGTCGCTTGTAAAAAAAGATGGTCTTGCAGAAAAAACTGATGAGATTTTTTCAAAGATTAAAAGAGATTATGACGCATTCCTAGATCATTCGGGTGCAATAGGAAGGAGATACAGACGTCTAGATGAAGTAGGAGCACCACTGGCCATTACTATAGATCATCAAACTCTTCAAGATAACACAGTAACAATTAGAATGCGTGATTCTATGAGTCAGGAAAGAATTAAGATTTCGGAACTTGATTCATATCTTTCAAGGAATGTAGCATATCCATAACTACAAAACAGAAAAGAACTTGACTAAAACGTCTTCTCATTAATGTATACAACAAGTAATAATGAAATAAATTTCTCATGATCTTTTCATACACAAAGAGATGACAAAATTATGAAACGTACAAAAATGCTTGTTAATTTAGATCAAAAAATTATCAAGTGTAAAAGATGTCCAAGGCTTGTATCATATAGGCAAAGTATCGCAAAAGAAAAAACAAGGAGGTTCAGGGGTGAAGAATATTGGGGAAAACCTCTTTCTGGTTTTGGAGATCCTAATGCCGAATTATTACTTATTGGCCTAGCTCCTGCAGCACATGGTGGAAACAGAACTGGAAGAATGTTTACTGGTGATAGTTCAGGAGATTGGGT
>DATEAJ010000072.1:0-2206 GCA_035288445.1 Nitrosopumilaceae archaeon | reverse complement strand
GCATCAGCTAGTCACTCTAAGTACAACTTGGGTTTGTTCAAGGACTTCATCAATAGTAGAGATCAAACTTCGTATATTTCCCTTACCTTGAAAAGTAAAGACAAGTGAGTTGTCAACATTTTCAATCTGAAGTGAAAGATTCTCTGGGAAATCTACATTATCTGGCTCTAATGCTTTTCTAATAGAATTAACCTTTTGTGGCGTTAGATTATTTAGAATGACTTGAACCCTGCACTGTAGTGACATTTTCTTCCAAACAATCTAAAAACTCGTCTAATTTGTCTTTAGTTATTCTGGCTCCAGCAGCAGCATCATGGCCTCCACCAATTCCAGAAACTTTAGTAGCACATGATCTCATTAACAAACCAAGATTGACTTCAGACTTGCACCCAGTAGATTTTCTAGATGAAAATTTGATTGTTCCTTCGTCACCATTTGTTCTAAGTATGATTATTTTACCAGTGTTTTTCTGTGAGCCGCCTAGCAATGAAGACACTGCACCAGTCATGTTTTCTGGTACCAATCCCTCTCCATTTACCATGACATATTGACCATTGTCTACAACTCTCCAGCGTTCACTTGCAAGTGTATTCATGTATGTTCTCAACAACGTGCGATATTCTAGCAGTATGCTCTCTCCTTCTTCAAGCATCTTTGTCCTGTCTCCCATACAAATGGCAATCCCAACGCCGGCCTTGCGAATTCTTCCACAAGAGTTTAGCATGGTAGAAAATTCTCTTGCATCACGCAAGAAGCTACGTTTGTCTTCACCAGAAAGTGTGTAAGTGTATCCGACAAGCTCATCCATTATCTCAGTTGCATTTTTAGTCGATGTAAATTTTGAAATGACTTCAAGCAAATTTCTTTTTTCATCTTCTGTGAGTTCAGCTGGTACACGCCATCTGCTACCATCTTTTAATTTAATTCCTGAAGAATTCAACAAGGAAAGACAAGTATCACGATTCCATGTGAGGCCTTCAATAAAAGGGTGTGATGTAAACGCTAATGCGTCAGGAAGTGATCGAGTTTCTCTACCTACCAGCAATATGTCAAGGTCAATTTCTACCTGACCATTTTTCTTGGCAGTGGAAGCAATCTCTAAATTAATCCCTGTAAATGACTTTTTTTCTCCCTGATCTTGTCTATCACCTAATGCTGAAACTACAGCAATCCAAGCAAGATCTGTATTTTCTTTATGTAAAGCTTTTGAAACTAAATAACACATTCCACCTGCAGAAACTTCACGACCTCCATCTATGTTGTACTTCCACGCATTGATCACCCGTTCATTATCAAATTCCTCTTTTGGGATTTGATGATGATCAACAACAATCCAGTTGTCATCTAAGGTTGCATCAAGATCTTTTGCAAATCCACCGCCCAGATCTGTTATGATGTGAAGATCACGAGAATCATTTTTGAGCTTCTCAATCAAATTCTCGCTACACTCATTTACTGTACGTACTGTGCACTTGGCTCCCGATCTTATGAGGGACTTTGTAACAATGCTTCCAGATGTAATTCCATCACAATCTAAGTGAGTTATTACAGAGATGTTCTTGCCAGCTTTTATGCAGTCAGAAACTTTGTCATGAAAATATGATAACGCGCTATCCAAATTATTTGTCATTACTCAAGTTGAGCAATGACTGACTTATATTTCCAAGTTTTGGGTATGCGACCAATTTTTTTATAATAGGATGATAATCTGTGCACTTTGGCTTCTAGCAATTCAAGGGAACGAACATTTCTCCTATCAGATGTATGTGTTTTAAGATGCTTTTGTAATCCAAGTGCTTTTCTAACAATATTGTTTAGGTCTTCTGGCATCTCTTGTTTGATTCCTTTCTGTTCAAGGATCTCAGTTATCGATTTTTTTGTTATCGATCTTACCAATGGGATTGCATATTGATCACGAAGTTTTACTCCTATTTCGCTTGTTGTAAGGCCATCCTTTGCATATTTCATAATAATCTCCTCGATTTCTTGGGCATTTTGTTTTACCCATGTTGCAGAACTTGGAGTAATGGGTCTAATCGAATGAGATTGACCATGTCTGTGTGAGTGTAGTCGTCCCATACGTCGCTTGGTCTAAGGGCAAAACATAAACGTTACTTCAATTCTGGAAAATTTTTGATAATTGACAAAAAAGTTAAATATCAAAGCAAGTCACTCTGTTTCTAGGTGCATAATATGAATAAATCTA
>DATEAJ010000071.1:0-6958 GCA_035288445.1 Nitrosopumilaceae archaeon | reverse complement strand
AGTGGCAGAACCAGAAGCAGTTGTTACAAATCTCATGGAAGAAAGAAAAAAACTCATCATGGGACATTATGGAGATCCGAAGCAGGACAAGAAAAAGCTAGACGAATCATTGCTTCCAAGTCATTATGCCATATCACTTTCGGGAGAACCGACTATGTATCCAAAACTCCCCCAGCTCATAAAATATCTAAAGACTCTTCCTGCAACAAAATCAATCTTTCTTGTTACAAATGGTCAAGAACCTAACATGTTACAAAGATTGCAAGATGAAGACGCGCTTCCTACTCAGCTATATCTTTCTACCAATGCTCCAAATGAAGAAATCTTTCAGATAGTTAACAAACCAAGATACAAGGATTCTTGGGAAAGATGGAATACCAGCCTTGAGATGCTTTCGGAGATGAATACACGGACTGTGCTTAGAATTACTTTGATAAGAGGCTATAACTCTAGTGAGGAATTAATTCCTGAATTTGCGAAAATGCTTAAACGTGCAAATCCACATTTTGTAGAATTAAAGTCATACATGCATGTAGGAAGATCTACAAATAGACTAGAATATTCAAACAGTCTTGAGATGGATGAAGTGAGACGTTTTGCATCTGAACTTGCAAATAAAAGTGAAGTTTTTTCGGTCATGGATGAAAGTGTTATGTCAAGGATAGTAGTGTTGCAGAATCAGGAACGATTCATCGATCGTTTAATTCCTGCGTATGCAAATACCAATTAGCAAATTTTTTTATTGCAAGATATCTGTGAGAAATTAGATTTTTTTCTTCTAGCTGAGCATACGTTTTAGTTTGACCTTCAGGAATAAAGATTGGATCATATCCCCATTTTTTACCAACCAGTTTTTGTGAAATTTTTCCATTCACTTCAGCTTTAAACAGTTGTACATCATCTTTTTTTTCACAGTATGCTATGACTGATTGAAATGTCGCAGTTCGTTTTGATCTTATTAGTTTGAGAATTCCTTCATTTCCAATCGTTTTAAATACAAATGATGAATATGGCCCAGGAAAACCATTTAGTGAGTTTATGAAAAGACCATCATCTTCTATCATAACTGGTTTGGAACATCTTGAAAAAGCATCCAAAGCCTTGTGATAAGATACTTCTTCAAGTGTATCTGCTTGTATTTCCTGTAAACTACATTTGAAAAACTTTAGAGAAATTCCAAATTTTGCTAAGATGCCTTTTGCTTCCTCATACTTGTTTTTGTTTGATGATGCAAATAATATACTAGACGACGTTGGCGTATCTACCCCTGCTTTCGATAACTGATACTTGAGACAAAACCCGATTATGCCTTGAAGAACCTACTACTTTTTTATAGCCTTTTAAAAATTCAGCCCACGCTTTTTCCATTATATTTGCATGTGCACTATTTAGTATCTCTTTGTAAAGTCTTAGATCTATTGCATGATCCTCTATTTTGTCTGTTCTTTGTGCAAGTCCAAAATCAATTACAAACACTGTATCTTTCATAGAAAGGAAGTTGGAGGTAGTAAGATCTCCATGCATGATACCATTTTTATGTAATTTGCCTACAATTTTACCAATCTCTTGACAAGCTTTTATCATTTTTTGATTTGAAAGATCACGCACTAGCTTTCCTTTCATATGTTGCATGTATATCCTACACATTTTTGTGTTGACATAGTATACAAGAGGCGAACAAACTCCAAATGATTTTACAGTGGATATGATACTCGATTCACGTATGGTTCTCTGTTCTCTTATTCTTCTATCAAGTATTGGGTTTCGATAATCTTTTTTTTCTCTTATTTTTAGTATAGATTTGTTTTCATTCCACAAAGTAAGATAAATGTCAGCTTCCGCGCCCTTTTTTATTAATTTCATTAGAGTTATAACTTGTAGATAGAGATTAAAACGTATTATGGATAACTCAGAAGAAAAGATAATTCAAGAAGATTGTTCTGAAGATTCTGCCGGTAGTGGAATTCTCACACTAACAAACACAAGAATTGCCTTTGATAAAACAAAGGGAAGAATTGCAGATTTTTCAAAAAAGTTTGGCGATACAGTTATTGATGTACCGTTGAACCAAATTGTAGAAGTTGGAAAGGAAGGTTGGCTTGTAAAAAAAGTATGGATTAAAGTTAAAACAACAGAGGGACAAAAAACCTACAGGTTTGGAGTGTATAACACTAACAAATGGTTCAAAACATTACAGGAAACAATAGCACAAAATAAGAGTCAATAAGGCACTACAACTGTATCAAGTCGCCATGATTGTCTCACAAATGTATCTTCTAGATTTACTCCAGATTTGTGAGAAGATTCCAGTAGTCCGGTCCAAGCAATTTGTGAACCACAGTCACCTGCATATTCTTTAGGTGACACAAAAAACTTGCAATCTTGTCTTTTACATACGCTTATTAGAATTTCTGAAAGTCTTTTATTTGCAGCAACTCCGCCTACTATTAGAAGTTCTTTTTTTCTAGTAAACGATAGTGCGCGTTCTGTAGCTTCACCAATCATTGCAAATGCAGTCTCTTGTAATGAAAAACAAGCATCTTCGAGATTTTTTGGAATCACGCGTTTTGTTGCAGAAAGTAAACCAGAAAATGATACATCATTTCCTTTTACAACATACGGAAGTGAGATGTAATTATTTGACTTTGATGCAAGTTCCTCAATTTTTTCACCACATGGGGATGCAAACCCAGCATGTCTACCAAGTTGATCTAATAACTGACCTATGGTTATGTCCAAAGTTTCACCAAACACTCTCCATTTTTTTGATAAAAATGCCAAGATCATTGTGTGACCTCCCGAAACTAGCAGCACTAGTGGATCTTTTGCTCCGGTCAACATCTTTCCAAGTTCTATGTGACCAATTGCGTGATTTACTGGAAAGATTGGAATATTGTAATAGGATGCAAGAGATCTTGCGACTACAGCTCCTATTCTCAAGCAAGGTCCAAGACCTGGTCCTGCAGCATATGATACAATATCAAGATCAGAAATTTTGACACCTGCTTTTTGTAAACTCTCTGAGAGAATCATGGGAGAGTTTTCTGCGTGATGTCTTGATGCTTCTCTTGGATGAATTCCCTCTCCGTCAGGAGGTCGATAGATCTTTCTTATATCGGAAAGAATTTTTCCGCTTTTACCAGTTTTTTCTAATACGGCACATGAAAATGTGTGAGCCGTACTTTCAATTCCAAGCGCTATCATTTTATCCTCTACTCAATGTTGATACTATTTTTATAACGTCCCCATTTTTTAGTTGATGTTGTGCGCCAATTCTTTGCTTTGTTTTCACGTCTATTGCATGCAAGAATCCCTTTGCTAGATCTGCATGAATGGTTGTAGCAAGATCCTTTGCAGTAGAATTGGCAGGCAAAAGTCTTGCATCTGGTAAGATTTGGCCATCTTTGTTTGATAGTTTTGTTTCGTCTTCAACAGGAAATACCACGATTAGTTTGAGTAGCTCAAAACAAGCCATGTCCAATGCTTGTTGTACACCGGTGGTTTCAATTTTTGAAAGAACTAATTTCACTAGATCTAGTGCTTTTTGTTGTTGAGGATTAAGATTTATTCCTTCTTTGATTTTAAAAATTTTTCCACCTGGAAAATAATCAATCAAACCATTCTTTGTTGCTTTTTTCAGGAGGAGTTCTGTCTCAGCACTACACGGTATCGTAGCTCTTTCTTTTTTTAGCTTGTCAATAATGCTCAAATCATGACAAAGATCAGCCTTGTTTGCTACAATGATTATTGGTTTTGTTTTTTTTCTCAGTTCTTTTATGAAAGTAGATAGATCTGAATCACTCCACTCTGTAGGCTTTTTTGTTTGAAGATTCAAATGTTGTATGACTATTTCAACATCGTATTCTTTTATTCCAAGTCCACTGAATCTTTGTGCAATTCCTTGAACAATTTTTGCACCTTTACTTTCCATTTCTCTTGATAATTTTTGCCATTCACGTTGCAAGATTTCTTTCATCCACAAATCAAATTCTTCTTCAACAAACTTGACATCTTCTAGTGGATCATGTGTTCCTACAGGAACTGGATGCCCTTGAATGTCTGTAGATCCTGATGCATCAACAACATGTATCAATACTTCAGATTGTCTTGCATCATCCAAAAACTTGTTACCAAGGCCTTTGCCTTCATGAGCTCCTGGAACAAGTCCTGCTACATCAATTAATTTTACTGGTATGAATCTGGTTCCGTTAAAACACAAAGAATGCTTGTGTTCTATTCCAAAGTGTTTGCATGCACATTCTGCCTTTACGTGTGCAATTCCAACGTTTGGTTCTATTGTAGTAAAAGGATAATTTCCTATTTGGGCAGTGGTTTCCGTTGCAGCTGAGAAAAAAGTTGATTTCCCAACATTTGTCTTACCAAGAAGCCCAATTTGCATGGCAACTATCTAAATTTATGCTCTTATTTAGTATTGCAGAAATCGTTTAATTTGATTTGTTTTGATTATACGTGTTGTCAATGATAATAACTGGTAATCCCGGCGTAGGAAAACACACCATAGCAAAACTGCTTGCAAAGAAATTAGGTTTAGATCTAATTGACATAAACAAAGTAGCAATGCAAAAAGGAGTTTTTGAAGAAAGTGCAGGTACTTTTGATGTTGATGTAAAAAAATTAAAAAAAACACTTGAAAAATTAATTACAAAAAACTCGCTTGTTGTTGGACACTTAGCACCGTATGTGGTTTCAAGAAAACAAGTAAAGATTGCAGTCGTTCTAAGAAAGGATCCATATAAGCTCATTTCTATTTATGAAAAAAGAAAATATTCACATCAAAAAGTAATTGAGAATCTAGGTAGCGAAATTCTTGGAGTAACTTATTATGATTCAATAAATGAATTTGGTTCAGATAGGACTTTTCAGTTTAATGCAACTGGTAAATCTGTCAGTACAATTGTAAAAAAAATAAAGGATCTTTATGTTAAGGGTAGTTTTCATGAGGATGAAGTAGATTGGCTTGGCTTGATTTCTGAAAAAAATGACCTAAAACGATTTTTCCCCTACTAAATTCAAATAACGCCTCACTTGATGGTATTGTAAAATGTTTGAGATAAAAAAAAGTGACCTTGCAGGAAGGATAGGAATACTTCATACAAATCACGGCGAGGTAGAAACACCCGCTTATGTGCCTGTAGTTCATCCCGTTAGGCAGTCTATTTCACCACAAAAAATGCGTGAGATGGGTTTTGATCTGATAATAACAAACGCGTACATCACCTTAAACAATTACAAAGAAGAAGCCATAGAACGCGGTATTCATAATATCATAAATTATGATGGTTCTGTAATGACAGATTCTGGCGGGTATCAAGTCTTAGAATATGGCAGAGTAGATGTAGAGCCAAAAGACATGGCATCTTTTGAAAAAAATATACGAACTGATATTGCAATTCCACTTGATAGACCTACTGGTTATGGTCTCTCTAAAAAAAAGGCAAAGTCTTACGTTGATCATACCTTAAGAGTTTCAAAAGAAACCCTAGAGCAGAGTGAAAAGAATGGACAGATATGGGTTGGTCCAATTCAAGGAGGAGAGCATTTTGATCTTGTAAAAAGATCAACAAAAACTCTTGTAGAATATGGGTTTGAAATGCTTGCACTTGGAAGTCCAGTTGAATTCATGGAATCATACGAGTACAAGTTACTTGCAGAGATGATACTTGTTGCAAAAAAACAGATGCCTGATTCTATCCCATTGCATCTTTTTGGTGCAGGTCATCCCATGACAATTCCACTTGCCGTTGCATTGGGATGTGACACATTTGATTCTGCATCATACATACTTTATGCAAGAAAAGGCAGATACATAATGGATGATGCTACAACTAGGCTTGAGGAGATATCATATTTCTCTTGCAGTTGTGAGGTCTGTGTAAAATACACTCCAAAAGAATTGCTTGCACTAGAGTTTGAAGATAGAACAAACAAAATCGCATTGCACAACTTGTTTGCAATAAAAGCTGAGGTTAATAGAGTAAAGGAAGCCATTCATGAGGGCAGACTGTGGGAATATGTTCACAAAAAGGCGCGTTCACACCCAAAGCTCTTTGAATCCATCAATGTATTTATGGAAAATCCAAGGTTTTTTGCAGATAGAACACCAAGATTTAAGGAAAAGGCCATATTCCTATTTTCAAAAGAGGATCAGTTCAGACCAGAAGTCGCATTATTTCACCAATTGGTTCGCAAGTTCAAGTGCAAAAAGGACATCCTTGTTATTATTCCAGATGGCACAGTCAGACCCTTTTATCTCTCAAAGGAATATAATGACATAAAAAAGCGATTTATAAAAAAATATGATCATGTTCAGTTTTGTCAGTTTAATCCTTTTCTAGGAATAATCCCGCTTGAAATTTCTGATATGTATCCTGCATCACACTATGTTATGCCAAGAATTCGATATAATCAAAATGAGTTTTCAGAATTTACAAAAACATGGAGGGCTTTTTTTGTTAATAATAATTTCAAAATCGTATATGCGGCAAGTGATGAATTTTTGAAATATCATACAAAATTGTTACCTAAAAAAATCAAAGTAATATCAATTAGCAGATAATAAAAATAAGAAAAAGGAGTGCGAACAGATTCCGCTTATTTGCTTATTGCGGCGTCTTCTGCCCAGCCTTTTACAAAGACCCCGTTCTTGTGAAGAGGAACTGGTTGACCAGCTGTGTAAGTCATTGGTCTCATCCAAAAGATGGACTTTGTTGGACAAACTCCAATGCATGCTCCATCGGAGATGCATCTTTCTGGATAAAAGACAAATGCTTTTCCTCTCTTCCAACCCTCAACAGGTTTTACACGGAGTACATCTGGACCAAGAGAGGTACAGATCTCTACGCATAGAGCGCAGCCTATACATCTTTGTTCATCAATGTCTGGAAGTATTGCTATTGGCATATTTCTTCTCTTTTTGAAGATGTCACAGTTTGCTATT
>DATEAJ010000070.1:0-13554 GCA_035288445.1 Nitrosopumilaceae archaeon | reverse complement strand
CTCTTTTTGATATTTTCAATTATCTAGACAGATATTTAGCCCCGTTAAATTCTTACTTGATCGGACCCGTTGCATAGCCAGGATAGTGCGGGTGGCTTCGGACCACCAGGTCGAGGGTTCGAATCCCTCCGGGCCCTTTTTGAATAGTTCTAGCTTTCATAGATTACATAGTTTTGAATTTAAGACAGTAAAAAATACTAGGAGTATGAAGGTATATTCGCCCTTTAAAATTGGGCTAGTTTTGATAATTATTGCTTCAATATGGATAACAATTGTGTTTTCAGGTAGTGAAAAAACATCCTACAGTACGGATTTAGAATCAAAAGAGACTACTAGCCTAGAGTTAGATTTGAATAAAAATGGAATTGGTTTTTACATACTTACAATTCCAAACTATTCAAAGCATGTTCTATTTGTACAGATATCAGATTCTAATGGAAATGTGATTGCAGATAAAAAAATAGCAACAAAGATGTCAGTGAATTATTTCAAGTTTTCACATAGTGGAAGATATATCATGGAAATAACAAATATTTCTGAAGGATCTGTAAAAATTCAGGCAGACTTTGGCGATACGAAAACGTATGAACTTCTAATTCCTGTATTTATTTCGTTTTTTGGAGCGGGATTTATCATATTCTCAGGATATAAAAAATTGAGCAGTCAAAGCACTGCGCAACCAGAAGAGAATGCTTCATAGACTGGTAGGCATAATGCAACAGAGCCAAAAAGTAAAATAAAATTGAAACCAATCCATGTTGAGGAAAGAAGTACAGACAGTATAGCAAGTTGTAGGATTATCTTAGGCCTTGTTTTTGTACCATTAGACAACAAAAGAAATCCACCCAACGCACTCAATAATAGTCCTGTTTCAAGCACCAGATGTGAAATAGTAACTAATCCATCCACTCCATAAGCTTCATGGGAGATTGAATCCGCATAACCTGCAGTAATCTGCAATGATGTTCCAATGATAAGAATTTTTAGGCCTTTTTTAATTAATGTATTTTGTGGATTTATAATCAAAATAATCGAACTTAAAATTGCAGAACATGTAATCATTCCAACACCTGTATACACTGCAACATGTTGAATTGTCCAAAATAGCTCAGGTTCACGCATAAGGTGTGATGTTGCATCCCATATGCCAGCTAAAAGCTCAACAACAGTTCCTGATACAGCAAGAATAGAAATTATGTTGATTATAGACTTCCTGTTTGAAATTAACGTATTTGAAAATGCATTTGAAAGTTTCATCAGAATAAAATTAATTGTACAACATTATATAGAGTGTTGTCTTGAAAAGTTTAGCTCTGACTTTCTTGAGCACGTACATATGCAATAGCTTTTTTCATTTCAAGTGCACGCTCAAACAAGATCTTTCTTACTTCTATCAATTCAGATGCAGTCATGCTTCGCTTTTGTGATTCAAAGAACAATTCTGCAAATCCCCCTGTCACATATCCAACAAATATTCCAAAGGCCACTTCGACATCATCTTTAGTAAGCGGTTTCAAGTCATACGCCATATTTCTCATCTGTTGAGGATTTACCATTAGGTTGTCTATTAGTTGCTGAAGTGTATCCTTTAGTTCTACGGTAAGTACCATAATTTTTGTAAGCGTCATTTACAAAAGAACCTTACCAGATCAGATCATATGACAAAATTTCGATCTTTTTTGACTGGTGTAATAATTATTATACCTCGTGAGAGAAGAGATTTTATGAATCCTGGAATAGGCCTGATGAAAAGAAGACTCCCAACTGAGAAAGAAGCTGTTCCCTTGGCTGTCTCTGGGATAATAAAACAATACGGTGTTGCAGCAGAACAGGTTAAGACACTTGAAACAAAATATGATGAAGATGGAGGAGACTGGTATGTTGCACTTGGATTTAATGAAAAAAGAGCCATTGTTAAAATGGATTCCGTACAGGGAACAATAATAGAAATTAAAGAAATTTAGTAAGAATGTTTGATTTTATCTCTTAAACTGCACATTAGATACTTCAGATTCGCCAATCATAACTAGTCCCCCATCACGTAGCTGCTGAATAAGCTGTATCACTTCTTTTTCTACCTGTCCTCTTTGAAGGCCAGTCATTTGTGCAAATGCATCCACAAGATCTGTTATTTTTCGTTGTCCGTTGCACAATTTCCAAAAATCAATAATTGCTTGGTTTACCATAAATCCCTGTTCATGTTCATTCATTAATACCAACGAACCATCTTCTTGTTTTACAACAGAACCTACTCCTTGCGGCATTGCAGTTTCATAATTTATTGGTGTGATTGTTTTTTGTTTGTCATAGTTTATCAGCTTCTTGCCTGCTTCAGACATTTTTTCTGGAGTCCAGACAGGCTCCCAAACTATTTCAACATTAACGCCATTTACTCCAGGGACTTTGTTGACGTATCTTTTTACATCATTGACTAATGTATCATGTAAAGGACACCCGCGTGTTGTCATAGTCATTTTAATATCTATTTTATTATCAGCACTTACATCAACTCCGTAAATTAATCCCATGTCTACAACATTGATTGGAATTTCAGGGTCCATGCATTGTTTTAGAGAATCTAGAATTTGTTGTGAGGTTACTGTGCCCATAAAATGGGTTCATTCACGTATGAAATAAATACCTTACATCTTTGATTTGAACAACTTTTTGATAGATTCTTCAAAAGGCTGTTTTGCAATTCCTTCTTCTGTTATGATTCCTGTGATTAGCTCAGGAGGAGTCATATCAAACGCTGGATTTATGACGTCTATATCATCTGGAGCGGTTTTTCTATCTCCTATTTGTGTGACCTCAGTTGCCTTTCTTTGTTCAATGATTACGTCTCCAGGATTACTTTTCAGATCAAAAGTAGAGAGAGGAGCAGCCACATAGAATGGTATGTTGTGTTGTTTTGCCATCATAGCTACTTGATATGTCCCTATTTTGTTGTAGACGTGACCTGTGCGCAAAATCCTGTCTGCGCCTACTATTACTTTGTTTACTAAGCCCTTTACCATAACATATCCTACTGCGGTATCTGGAATTAAGCTGACATCTATACCGTCATGTTTCAGTTCAAAGGCAGTAAGTCGAGAGCCTTGCATTACTGGTCTTGTTTCAGTAGCTATGACTTTGATCTTTTTGCCACTTTCTTTTGTTGCACGTATAACTCCTAACGCTGTTCCGTATCCAACCGTAGCGAGTGCACCAGCATTACAATGAGTCATTATTGTATCGTTGTTTGAAAACAACGATACACCGTGTTTTCCCATCTTCATGTTGGTCTCTATGTCTTCTTCTGCCATTTTTTTTGCAGTTCGAATTATTGATTCTTTTATTTCAGAAACATCGTTGGAATCATTTGCAACTTTCATTATTTTTTCAAGGCCCCATGCAAGATTTATGGCAGTCGGCCTAGTTTCAAAGAGAGTTTTTCTTGCCTTTTCTAGATCTTTTAATAGTGTTTTCTTTGTTTTTGCTTTGCTTTGTAGTGCAGCCAAAGCTAATCCAAAAGCACCTGAAACTCCTATAGCTGGAGCACCTCTAACCACAAGGGTTTGGATTGCATTTGCCACATCCTTGTAATCAGTGTATTTTACAAAGACAAGCTTGTTTGGTAGTTTTGTTTGGTCTATCATAACAACGGTATTATTTTTCCATTCAACCGTTCTAAGGCTAGAATGAATTTTTGTTGTGAGTTTTACCAATTTTGAGTTATCTGTTTCATATCCTATATTTATAATGATAACAACTTAAAAAAAAAGTCATCTCATTCCAACAGTCAGAAGAAAAGCATTTTTGAAATTATTCCTGTTTAAGATATTTCTTCCATCAAAAATTAATAATGGTTTTCTTGCTTTTACAAAAGATTTGCTATTTAGTTTAGAATACAATTTATGGTCAGATGAGATAAAGACAAGAGTGGCCTTGTCAACTACAGAATTTAAATCTGAAGACAGGTGTACAGTTGATGGAAGTAGATCATCTTCTATGATGAACGGATCATGAACCGCTACCTTGCACTCTTTTTTCAGAAATTCTCTGACAACAGTATAAGTTGGAGATAGTCTGGAATCTGAAACTTCGCCTCTGAATCCTAAACCTAGTACAGCTATCTTGATTCCTTTTGGTTTTATCTTGTGTTTGGCAAGTAGGTTTAAGGAATCATTTACACATTTTTTTGGCATGAAATCATTTGTCTTTCTTGCAAATTCTACCATTTTGAGATGTTTTCCTAATTTTGAAGCTTCTTCAATAATCATTCTTGGATAGACAGGTATACACAATCCACCTACACCAGTTCCCGGATTATGTAGATGGCAGAACGGTTGGGAGTTTGCTCCTTTTTTTGCTTCCCAATAGCTTACTCCTGTTTTTTCGCAAAAATCTGCAAGCTCATTTGCCAATGCAATGTTAACGTCTCGATATATTCCCTCGAATAGTTTTTCAGCCTCTGCATTTGCTAATGATGACATCGTCAAAACTCCTTTTTTTGAAATTAATTTTAGTAACTCTTCTCCAAATTCAAGACTCTTTTTTCCTAGTCCTGAAACAATTGCTGGATAGTTGAATTCAATATCTTGTAACGCTCTACCTTCATAGATTCTTTCAGGATTGTATATAAAGTAAAAATCTCGTTCTCCCTTTAATTTACTGTATTTTTCAAGAATTGGTAAGACTACTTTTTCAGCAGTTCCTGGTGGAATTGATGGTGAAATCAACACTATGTCGCCCTTTTTGAGACCTTTAGCTATGTTTTCACTTACTGAGATCAGAGCATTTAGATTTATTTTATTATTTTTAAGGCTAACAGGAACTGCTACAATTTTGATATCAGATTGTAGAGAAGCTGCTACACCATTTGATGTCAAAAAAAGTGTATTATTTTTTAGAGCTTTTGTGAATGTTTCAGAGACAAATGGTTCTTTTTGATGTGATGTTCCTGATTTTATCTCAGAAAGTAATTTTTTTGAAATATCAACTCCTATTACTTTGGCTCCAGCTCTAAGCCACGCTGCTGCTAATGGCCCACCTACGTTTCCTAATCCATATATTGAAAGTGTTTTCTTGTGATTTAATATTATGGATCGTAAATTCTTGTGATCAGACAATTAACAATTTGTATTATATACTACTAATTTAATTTAATGTTGAATAGTGATAGAAACTAAAAATGATAATATTATACACTTACAAACATGGTTACGAAAAATATCGATTTACAAAGTGATTTTCGGTGTATTCAGATAGCGATGAGTGTTTATATGATAAATGCATTTTAGAAACAGAGAAAAAGTAGGTGGTAAAAATAATGAACAGATTAGATAAAGTAGGAACTTATCACATTATAATAACATGTAGAAACTCTGAGGATAGAATTAAGGATGCCATATATTCATTAAAAAAACAAACCATACAACCAGAATATGTCGTAGTGATAGATGATGGCTCAAAAGATAAGACCTCTGAAATTTTAAAAGACATACAAAAAGAATGGAGTAAATTATACATAATTACCAACCCCGATTTAGGATATGATATAGGTAGAATAGTAAGTAACTGGAACAAAGCAATAAATCTTGCAAACGAATTGAATTTTAAAAAGACTGATTATCATATGTTGAGTACGGATGATGCTATATACGAAGATCATTATGTTGAAAAAATAATAAGGTATATGGAACAAAACAAAAATCTTGTAATTGTATCTGGAACATATGATGATAATACATATGTTACACCTCATGGTGCAGGGAGACTCGTCAGAAATTCGTTCTTCAATAAATGTGGAGGAACATATCCAGAGAAAATGGGTTACGAGTCTGCAATATTACATATGGCTACACAATATGGATACACTTATGAAATTTTAAATGAAGCAAGGTTTGAACACACAAGAGAGCTTGGAACAGATCACCATTTTTACGAATTTGGTGCAAGTATGCGCACATTAGGATATAATCCAGTTTTTGTATTTGGAAGGTTCTGTGTCTATTTCATTAAAGGAAAACCTATTGGGAGAATGGGTGCGATATACATGCTGTATCATTATTTAAAATATAAACCAAAGAAAGAGGGTTATGACAGTATGTATGACAAAAAATTTAGAGATTTTATTAGATCGACACAAAAAGGCAGAATGATAAGGATGATAGGAAAAATTACAGGGTGGTAATTTCTTATTAAATCTCAATTTTGTATCTTGATATAAAGTTTAATCTAGATTACAAATATTATTAACCAAGATATTCAATCAGATTTATCAAAGTCTGGATTTAATTCATGGTTTAAAAAATGTTCCTTTTTATGTTTCCTTAGAATCAATTCTAAATATTTCAATACCTCCTCATTTTCTTCCTTAGTTGTTTTTCCTTGCAACAAACGAATCAGATACCTATTTTGCCATGCCCATATCCAATTTTCTTGGATCATTGCTTCATTCTCAACTGTATATTGATTACGTCTGTGCCAATAGCCAATAATAATTGCACTTGGAATATACAACGCTAGAAAAGCCAATGTGAAAGTAGCAAGGTTTGTAAATATAGTATGAAGAGCAGGAATATCTTTTATTGCGAAATTGTATGCTATCAAAATAAAATTAGCAAAGCTCATGACGAAAGCAAGATAAGAACCATGACCGTTTCTAAAATCAAGCCATCGCCTACGAAGAAAATTGGCAATCATTTATCGCAATTCGTAGTGGACTTCCTATTAATTTAGATTGTCATGTACCAAAACTTGTTCTCGTCAATATGCAGCATACAAGTCCTTCTTGACATGAAATAATCTGAATTCATTATAACTAGTTAATGTAACTGTCATGTTATATCCATCGTTAGAGTTTTTGTGTTTTTTTCATGGTTTTACTGATAAATAACCTATACCAAATTTCTAACGAGAGGATTCCTAACATTTTGCTGATGTAACGTACATTTAATTCTGAATTATCTTGTCGTAATTTTTTATGTACTGTGTTTAACCATTCTTCATTAATTATCTTATTTTTTACTATTTCAGATTCTGAATTCACATAAGTATTAATGATTTCTTTAGCATTCTTTCTCCATAAAGAACACAAGTCAATGGAAAATCCCTTTTTAATGGGTTGAATTTTTTCGAAGCCTTTTTGTCTTCTAAGAATTGAATGTAATGGGATTTTACCCTTGATTTTTTTAGGATCATATTTCACATTCCATGGTATATGAGTTGCAAATTTTATCATTTTATCAGTAAGAAAGATTGATTTGATGTCTAGATCTAGATATTTTCCAAACGCATTATTGGTAGGAATCCAATCATAAAGCAGTTTTCCATTAAAATCAGCAAGAAAAACTTGATCTATAGGTTCGAGATCATTATTAAAATATGGTTTCAGAGTTTTGTATATTTTCTCCCATGAGAATTTTATTTTAGAACCAAACATCTTATGTTGATCTGGAACCCAGTCACGTTCATGACATGAAAGATATAATTTTGTTTTATTCTTCCAATCTGCTTTCTTTGGTAAATGTGCAAGAAATTTTTTGTATCTAAAAGTATAGCCACCAAACAATTCATCACCGCCATCACCTGAATAAAAGATACTTGATTGTTTCCTAGCATTGGCCATTGGATAATATTGATACAAATTCCATCGTGGTTCTTTTGCAATGTAAATTAATTGCGGTAGTTCATTTAGAACGTCATCTTTTATTATGTTATGAAAATTACAATCGTAAATTCTGGATATTTCCTTGGCTCTTTGAATCTCATCATCTGTATCTCTGAAACCCATGCTAAAGCACTCGATCTTGATATCCGGAAGAACTGATCTTATTATTGCCAATGTGAGTCCAGAATCTACCCCACCGCTAAGAGATAGTGAAATACGTCTAGTTCCAGATTTTTTCTTCATTATTAATAGATCTTTTTTTACAATATCATTTATTTTCGATTCAATATCATTGATCTGAGTTGGAATAAAATCTTTGTAAGATAACGGCTTCATTATAGAAACCTTTTCAGGGTCATACCTTAGCGTTAGAATCTTTGAAATTGAATTGTAATTAATTTTTGGTTGCACTGTACTCAAAAAAAAATATTTTGATTATAAAAGTGATGGCATTAACAAACATTTCCAGCAACAGTGTAGAAAACTGAATAGATGAAGTGAATTGATTTACGTTAAAGCTTGAGATGCTTCATGGAACATTTGGCTTTTTGCACAGCCTGCAGCAAGTTCGTCTCCTGATCCTCGTCTCATGATTCCTCGATACAAACCATCTTCTAGTTTTGCTCCTACTCTTTGTTCCCATTCTTCTACGGTAGTCGAGTATTTCTTTTGGATTCTGTCTCTGTACCATTCAGGTATTACATTAAAAGCACAGAATGGAACTATCCTAAGATCCGGTGTTACATAGTGAATATCACACCTTTGTAATCTTTCTAGGTCTTCATTGTATTTGTCTTGGAAGTGCATCATTCCCAAGAATAATCCTTTAACATGCCATGAACCAACAGAGTCAAATGATCTTTTCATCAAAATGTTTCCAAACATCTTTGCCAAATCAAGACCAGCTGGCTGTTTCTTCTTATCAACAAAGCTTGAAAGTTTTCGTACAACCTCTAACATTGTAAAGTATTTGTTCTTGCCAGAACGGATTTCTTCTGCCTTGTCTTCGAAAAGCTCTAACATTCCTTGAATGTCTGCAAATCTGGTCAGTGGTACAAACTTCTTTGTTTCTTGATCCTCAAAAATGTACGTACCAGCACCGCATGCAAAGTGAATTGATAATTCGTATTTTGGTTTGCTTGAAAATGCTTCAATTACATTTGTTAATGGCATGCAGCTTGGAACGGGGAACCAGTCATCTACAGTAACTTCAGCTCCAGTTTGTTCCTCAATTCTTTGGATACAATCAGGAATTGTGATTCTGTATTTCTCTCGTTCTTTTTTGCCCATTCTTCCTGTCAATGAGACTGGCTGGAAGTTTACTGCATGAACAACATCTAAGTTCTTTTGTGCATATCTGATTATACCGCCTAGTTCGTGGTCATTAATTGATTTGATGACTGTTGGAACAAAAACTACTGTTGTGCCTGTCTTTCTTGCACTCTCAAGAGCATATGGGACTTCCCAATGGTTCTTTGGATTTGTTCTTGCAGTTACACCATCAAAACTCAGGTAAAGGTTGTTAACACCAGCGAGTCTTACTTCGCGCATTGCTTCTGGATCCAGAGCAAATCTAATTCCGTTTGTATTCATCTGTATATGATCAACACCTTCTTCTTTCATTATTTTAATAACATCAACAATATCCTCACGCAACATAGGTTCACCACCAGTTATTTGCATCGAGTTTCCTGGAATTGGTCTTTCTGCCCTTAGAGTCTTCATCATTGCTCTTACTTGATCATGTGATGGTTCATACATGTATGCACCTTCAAGCCCCTTTTTCACATAGAAGAAACAATACCAACATGTTAGATCACATCTGTTAGTAACTATCATGTTTGCTAATCCACTGTGGGATAAGTGATTTGAACAAAGACCACAGTTGTTTGGACACGAGCATTTCTCAATCATAACATTTGGAGCATGAGCGCCTTTTCCGTCCATCCAATAAGTGCTAAACTTTTTGTACATTTCATAGGAACCAAAGTATAGCTCTTCACATTCGCCATGTGTTGGGCAGGTCTTTGTCATGAATACTTTACCATCTCTTTCAAAGACCTCTGCGTCCAGAATCATATTGCAGTCAGGACATATACTTTGAGTAAATCTAATAGTAGATTTTTTGCCTAGTGTAGGCACCTTCTGGTTGACAATCTGAATTAGCTCCATACTAATCGTTTGTTTTCAGAGTTAGTATTTAATCGATTTCCTACAAGACACCGGTGGTTTTGTGAGATTAAACGTCATTCAATATGCCTGATTCGTGAATTTCCCATAGTTGACATATATATCAAAAGACTAAGAATGAAAATAGATGAGTCTTTCAGATAAGGCGCGAAAGGCACTTGAAAAAATAGGTCTCACAAGTTATGAAATAAAGACGTATTCTGCACTGTTAAAAACTGGTCAGATAAATGCGTCAGATCTAAGTCAGAAATCTGGCGTGCCATATTCAAAAATATATGAAGTATTGGGTACGCTGGAAGAAAAGGGATGGATTGGTTCTGATGAATCAAGACCTACACAGTATTTTGCAAAACCACCTTCTACTGCAATAGAAAATACAAGACAGGCTCAAGAAGTAGAATTCAAAAACAATGAATCCGCAATTTTAAAAGAACTTACTCCACTTTATGAGCAAAGTGGCACCAGTGAACGACCTGACATTTGGGTTCTTTCAGGAGTGGTAAATATTGCTTCTAAAATTTTGGAAATGGTAGATTCGTGTAGAAATGAAGTGTTAATAGCAATACCAAAGGTTGCAGAAGATCTGGCCAAGGAAGCATTGCCTAAGCTTAGATTATTACATGACAGGGGAGTAGACATCACAATATTAGTTTCTGAGGACGCAAATTCAGAAACTCTCAAAGCATTATCACGAGTGGCCAAAATCAAAATAAAGAAGGGACTCTTTGGTGGGGGCGTAATATCAGATAAAAGATATGTCGTGATATTACTTGGAGAGGATCTTGGCACCTCAGGATCTACAGAAGCAGTAGCTATATGGGCAGATCATTCTGGTCTTGCTGGCTTTGCACGTGAGTATTTTGAATACTTATTAAAAGAATCAAAGGATGTAAAGTGAGGTAAAATAATCTGTCAACTACGAAAGACGAAGTTTTGTTTGTTGGTACCGCAGAAGCTGAACATGTTGAGATGTATCTAAAGGCCATCTGGCACATAAAAGAAAGTGGCAATCCTGTGAAGATTAGTTCAATATCCAAGATGCTAAATGTTAGGCAACCAAGTGTTGTTCAGATGCTAAAAAAGCTAAACGAATCCAAACTTGTCAATTATAATAAGACCGGTGTTTCGCTGACCAAAAGTGGAGAACAAGTAGGTTCTAACATGATGCGAAATAGTAGATTGTTAGAAGTTTTGATGGATAGTGCACTCAAAGTAGACATAGATGAAGAGATGGTTTGTGGAATAGAACATCATATGAATGAGCAGTTTACTGACGCTCTTTGTACAATGTTAAAGCATCCAAGAAAATGTCCTCATGATCATGATATTCCACGTGGAAAGTGTTGCAAAAATTAATTTTGAAATAAGTTATATCTTAGTAAGAGTTTCAAATCATTATGACATGTTTCTGTGGTTGTGAAACCTATATCCGTGATTCTAATGGCTTTAAGATAGGATGTGTAAAGTGTAGTCACGGTCCACAAAATCATGAGGAAAGTTTCAAGCTAAAATCAAATCTTGAAGCAAGTCAAAAGCGTGGATCTCTTTCTTAATTATTCTCCAATTAACTTGATAAGAACTCTTTTTGATCTCCTTCCATCGAATTCTCCATAGAATATTTGTTCCCATGGTCCAAAATCAAGTTGACCGTTGGTTATAGCTACAACGACTTCTCTACCCATTACTTGTCTTTTTAAATGAGCGTCTGCATTGTCTTCTCCTGTCTTATTATGTTCATATTGATCTACTGGTTCATGTGGTGCTAGTTCTTCAAGCCACTTTTCATAGTCGTGATGGAGACCACTTTCGTTATCATTGATAAATACGCTGGCTGTGATATGCATCGCATTTACCAAACAAAGACCCTCTTTGATGCCACTTTTTTGAACAATCTTTTCAACCTGTGAAGTGATGTTTACAAATCCTCTTCTTGATGGAACATTGAAAGTCAGATATTCTGTAATTGATTTCATAAATATTCAAACACAAGATTTAGGATAAAGATATTGTGAATGCAGGCTCAGAACTCAAGATCCTTCTCATCAAATCAAAGGGATTTGGTCATCAACGCCTGCAAGTATTAAATTCTTTAATTCCTAATTGAGTCTTTCAAGAAGCTTGATAAAAGGCAAATGACCAAAATTTGTTAAGATGGTTGCAATAGATGCTACATGCTCGCTTGAGAGTTTCCGGAAGTTTGTAATCCTTAGTACCTGTAATTCTTTCATTCCTGAAAGCTACTTTGAGGATTACGAGGTATTTCCAGAACGTGAAACAAGTCCTGGTCTCATTTATGTCGAGGCTGCAGACAAGGTGACTTTAAAAAAAATTCGCGACATGACCTTTGTTAATGCAAAGGACGTCTTAGGTATGATATACTCTTCAAAGAGTGGAAACACCAATCTAAAATGGCGTCAAATTAGACGAAACACAGGTAAAGTTGTTGGCGAGGCCTCTACAAACACGCTTGTAAATCTAACAGAAGCAGGAGTTTTAACTCAAGAATGGGTTCAAAATTATCTAAGAAAAAAGGCGGGAGAACAACCCACCAAGGCTAGTGAATTAACAAACTAGTTTCTTTTCTTTTTTATTGTTCTTTTTCTAATGTAAAGTGGATTAAAATGATCACAAAAAAGATTGATGAAAATTCTGTATCGTTAATAGCAGAAGAACCAGATGATCTTTTTGTATTAAGAAGAATAATAAAAAAAGAAGACAAGATTACTGGTGATACCACACGTGCTATTAGACAAGAAAAAGAGTTTGCTAGACCAGATAGAGGTGAGAGGATCAAAATACGAGTCATATTGAATATAGAAAAAGTTTCAATTGACGACGTAGTGGATAGATTAAAAGTACATGGGACAATAATAGAATCAGATAGCGAATCAGTACAGAAAGGATCACACCATTCATTGACACTCAGGATTGGTGAACCAATTACTTTGACCAAAAAGAAATGGAGTGATCTTGAAAAAAAATTGATTTTTGATAAAAAGGAAAATTTTGGATTTTTGTTAGTAGCGATTGACACCGGCGACTGTGGAATAGGTAGACTAAGCGGTACGCACTTGAAGCTAATGCCAAACATGTATTCAGGTGCAAGTGGAAAGAGATACAAAACAAAATTCAACATTGAAACATTTTTTGAAGACGTTCAGGGAGCAGTCTTATCTTCTATACGAGAAGGTGATATGATCATAATATTTGGTCCTGGTGAAACTAGGAAGAGATTCAGTAATTATCTTTTGGAAACACCAATTGGTAAAAAATACAAAATCCAAGTTATTGAGGGAATTGATTCTAGTGGAGAGGATGGAATTTACACATTTGTGAAATCACAGGCCATGAAACAAGCTATGGCTGAAAGCAAACTTGCCAAAGTATCACGCATAATAGATGAGATAATGACGTTAGTTAACAAAAAAAGCAATAAATTCACCATGGGTTTTGCTGAAACTGAAAAGGCAAATGAAGTAGGAGCTGTAGAATCAATCATTTTTTCTGACAAGATTTTTGAAAAACAAGATGAAGATAAAGTAATAGAATTTTTAAATCAAGCTGAAAGTAAGGGGGTTGAAATATTTTCTGCTGATTCTACTACAGATGTGGGATTAAGAGTTTCAGCGCTTGGAGGAATTGTTTCACTTTTACGTTTTGTACCTAATTAGTTGAGGTTACAAGCCAATCCAGATATGGTTTGTTTAGTG
>DATEAJ010000069.1:0-6690 GCA_035288445.1 Nitrosopumilaceae archaeon | reverse complement strand
CTAAAGCAAATTCTGAAGAAGAGATCAATTCTATCATAAAAGAATACCGTCTTTTGGCATAAAGTCAAAAGATTTTCCTTTTATCAGGTGCCTTAGTCAACGGGTAGAGATTTATTCGACCATTTTTTCCACACGGATAGGGATATGTCTACTGAAAAGTCATCATCAGGCCTTGTTCGTAGTCTCTCTTTACTAGACATAACTATGGTGGGAATTGCCGCGATGATAGGTGGTGCCATATTCGTACTGGTAGGACCAGGCATGAATGAAGCAGGACCTGCACTAATGATTGCTTTTTTGATAAACGGAATAATTACTGTGTTTACCGCCTTGACATATGCTGAACTTGGTTCTGCATTACCTGAAGCCGGCGGCGGATACAAGTGGATAAGGGAGGGTCTTCCAAGACCAAATGCCTTCATCAGTGGTTGGATGGCATGGTTTGCTCACATGATCGCAGGAAGTCTATATGCGGTTGCTTTTGGCTCCTTTTTTGGTCATTTACTTACTATTACTGGAATCACAAATTTTCTTGGTGGTGCACCTCCTGACAAAATATTGGCAGTTCTTGTAATCATACTCTTTACTTACATTAACGTCAAAGGAGTTTCAGACACTGGAAAAATAGGGAACGCTATTACCTTTTCACAACTTGCTATTATCGGAATTCTTATAGTGGCAGGCTTGTTTGCGATGGCTTTTACAAATCCTAATTGGCCAACAAATTTTGAAGAATTTTTTCCAAATGGAAGTATTGGCCTGATAATTGCTATGGGTCTGACATTCATCGCTTTTGAAGGATACGAAATAATCGTACAAACTGGTGAAGAAGTAAAAAATCCAAAAAAGAACATTCCTAGAGCAATTTTCATATCGTTAGGAGTTGTCGTAACTCTTTACATTGTATTTGCATTTGTATTCATCGGTGGTCTAAATCCAGCAGAAATTGGAAAAGCATCGTGGCAATTCATAGGTGAGCATAGTGAACTTGGAATAGTAGAAGGAGCAAAATTTCTATTGCCTTTTGGTGCCTTCATAGTTCTTGCAGGCGGACTCGTGTCAACACTTTCTGCATTAAACGCTACAACATTCTCATCAAGCAGAGTTGCATTTGCTATGGGTAGACAATACAATCTTCCTGTAAAATTTAGTGCAATTCATCAAAAATACAAAACGCCATATTTTGCAACACTTGCGTCTGGATTCATCATGGTAATCTTAGCAGTATTGTTACCATTAGAACAAATTGCTTTAGCTGCAAGTGTGATGTTTTTGTTTCTCTTTGCCCAAGTCAACGTGGCGGCAATAACAATCAGAAGGCTCTATGGTCACAAGCTTGACTATGGATTTAAGACTCCACTCTTTCCAATTTTACCATTAATTGGAGTTTTTTCTACGATAGGTCTTTCAATATATCTTTTAATTTATAATCCACTTAGCTGGCTAATTGCAATAATCTGGGTAATAATTGGTTTCTCAGTTTACAAAGTGTACTCTATTAAAAAAGAACTAGAACACTACGCACCATTAGTAGCAAGTGAAGGCCCGCAAGAAAGAAAAGACTACCGCATAATGATCGTCTATCAACCATCTAGTGCAGAAAAGTTAGCAAAAATAGCTTCTGCCATAGCACAAGATAAAAAGGGTGAAATTTTATTTCTTAATGCAGTTATAGTTCCAATACAACTTCCTTTGTCTTCTGCTCAAGGATTTGCAGAACCTGCTATGAAGTCTTTTGATGAATTAAAAAAATTACTGCCAAAATCAATTGAACATAGATATCTTGTGAGACTCTCACATGATACCACTGAAGCCATACTTGCAACAGTGGAAGAACAAGGAATTAATCTGCTCATAATGGACTTTCATAATCTGCGTAGCAACAGAAAACTACTCTCACTTACAACATGCGATATCATCGGAATAAACCTAAAAGAAAATTTTGACAACGAACTTGCAAACATCGTAGTATCATATGATAAAGGACGACACTCAAATTTGGGACTAGAAATAGCAAACTCGCTTTCAAAATCATTAAACAGTAATGTGCGTATTGTTAGAGGCATTGTTGAATCTCCAGAAGAAGAACGCGACATTTTAGGAAGAATTAACGAAAAGATGTTTGATCTTGATATGAAAAAAATTCCGGTAGAAAGAGTTTATTCACAAACAGATAATGTAACACAAAGTCTTCTTCAAAACTTTGGCAACGACAAATCAGAAATAATAATCATTGGGGCAGGGAATCAATCAGACCAAGCATTTAGCCCAAAAACAATGGAGGTAGTAGAAAAATCTCCAAAGACAGTATTTGTCATACGTGATTCTAGGTTGTCTGGAATCCAAGCTAGGTATTTCTGGAATGTAATTGCGCCAAGACTCAGAGAAAACCGATTTATCTATAGAATGTATCTGGATACATTAAGGTTGATCTTTTTCATCAGGATGAAACGGGCAAAAGCTCGTTCCGATGAAGATTACTTTGCACCAAGAATGTAATTTAACACACTACTAGTTTTAACAATCTTAAAATAGAAATTTTCCCTTTGTATTGACAAGTGCGAGCTGGTGCACGAGCTACTGCTAAGGCAGAGGAAACTCCTCCCTCCATGCAGTAAGTGTGATCCAGAGATGGATAATCAGAGATGATTGGCTCCAGAACAGAAAAAGATCTGACCCGGCGTACTATGATGGCAAAACCTGAGGTTTCCGGCAAAGAATGAAAAAGCTGCCCCACACGGAGCAAGGCCAAACAAAACTATAAGGACTGCACTTTGTTTAGGTAGGCCGCATAGCTGAATCTCGTAAAAACAGAAGGAGGGTTACGGCTGGCACGCACTAAATTTTATTTTATTGTACTCTCTGTTTTTTGAGCTTTCTATCACTCCATACTAAAACAAAGACTGCAACAGCAGCACCCATGGCTGCCATTCCGTACATTACACCTACTGGAAATCCTCCAGTAGAAGTTGTTGCATAACCTTCTGGTACTTTAGGACTGGAACCAAAGTATTCTGCTTCATCTACTGTAACATCAGTAACAAATCCGTCTATTGAAATAGTTGCAGAATTTGCTGACTCTACTGATCTAATTACATATTTTTTATCAGTAGTAAACTCTACCTCTTTTTCTTTCTCGCCTTGAATTCCTTCTCTTATGCTGCTTTCACCCATAGTGAAACTTGTAATTACTAATTTCTCGGTGTATCCCCACTTGGCTGTTTCTGAAATTGTCCCAGATGGATCAAAGAGATGATGCCAGTTGGAAAGTGGTTGTGTCAATATTCCGCTTGCATCAATCAAACTATCATTCAAAAGAGTTTCACCTTCTGTACCTGCTATTTTTGCATATACTTCAGGACTCTCTTTCTTTAAGAAACCTATCAATGTATTAATATCAACATCGCCATGCTCTGTATCTGTTATTGTTACTGGTCCCTTTACTGTGATTCCTCTCCACTGAGCATCTATAAGAGCTGGATTTGCATCATCTGCTGGGCGTAAAAGATAGTTTGTAATTGTAGGAACCATTGTTACTTTGTAATCGACTGCAGCCTGTCCACCTTGACCCTTAAGATGAGCTCTATATGTTAACTGTAAATCCGTAACAAAAACAGTACTGTCTATACTTTGTAAATTAGAATTCATTTTCACTATGAGTTCAGAAACGCCAGGTGTGTCTTTGTTTGCCTCAATGCTTACCAAAATATCCTGACCATTCAATAATTTTGAAATTTCTCCACCATCTGGATATTCGATAAAGACTGTCTTCAAGAATTTGAAGGTAGGCTGTGCCTCAGTTAGATGTGTGCTAAGTCTTGCATCAAGCTGAGCTGCCCAAACAGGGGAAATACTTCCAATAACTAAAAGGCCAATTAATCCAACTGAGAAAATCAGACGTCTTGACACGGAAAAACTGCTTTTGCTGAGAGTAATAAATCTTCTTCTTTTTCAAAACGGATTAATTTCCTAATTTGGTGTCATCTGGCAAAAGTAATTATTGTGCATTTGTCTTCATAAACAAATCTTGGTGATCTGAAAAAAATGATAACAATACTTGCTGGTGGGACAGGTTCTGTAAAACTTGTTCGCGGAATGGCTTCTCAAACAAGAGATATCAACGTGATATCAAATGTTGGTGACAATTACTGGCTTTACGGCCTGTATGTGTGTCCTGATATTGACACAATTCTTTATGGGCTTGCTGATTTGCTTGATACTGACAAAGGCTGGGGAATAAAAAAAGATACTTTTGGATTTTTACGTCAAATGGAAATACTTGGAGAAGAAACTTGGTTTAAGATTGGAGACAGAGATGTTGCAACTCATCTTTTAAGAACTAACATGCTAAAAAATGGCAAAAATCTAACCGATATTACAGCTTGGATGTGTCAAAAATTTGCAATTGATACTAAGATAATCCCTGTAACAGACAACAGCGTTGAAACAAGAATTGTAACCAACAAAGGCGAACTTCACTTACAAGAATACTGGGTAAAATACAGAGGTCTGGACAATGTGGAGGGAATAAAATACATTGGCGCTGACAAGGCACGTGCAAATCCAGCTGCAGTAAATGCAATTCATGATGCAAAGCTAGTTGTAATTGCTCCAGGTAACCCACTTACTAGTATAGGACCTATTCTATCTATTAAAGGAATTAAAAAGGAACTTTCAAAATCAAAAAAGAAAGTTGTTGTTGTAAGTCCGCTTGTTGGTAATAAAGCAATTAGTGGTCCTGCGGTAAAGTACATGGAAGCTGCAGGAATGGAAGTTTCTGCATATGGGCTTGCTAAGATGTATTCAGAAGTTGCATCACATATGGTAATAGATTCATCAGATCGATTACTTACAAGAAAGATTGAAAACCTAGATATGCATGTGTATGAGACTAAAATAAAAATGAAAGACAAAATTGAGGAAGATGCACTTGCATCATTTATTCTAAAACAAGTGCATGTCTAAATTTAGAACTGCAGCGATAGTTCCTGTAAAAACTTTTTCAAAAGCCAAAAAGCGACTTAATCTAGCACCTGAAAAAACTGAGATTATATGCAAGCTGATGTTAGAAGAGGTTCTGGGAACAATATCGAAATCTTATCTAATAGAAAAAACTGCGCTTGTAACTAGAGATGAGGCTGCGTTAGCTATTGGGAAAAGATTTGGATGCATAGAAATCATTGACGAAAAAGAATTGGGAGTAAATAATGCAGTATCCTTGGCAGATGAATATTTTCTAAATGATGGCTTTGACGCAACAGTTGTTTTTCCTCAGGACATACCGCTAATACAACCTGATGATATCCAGGCTCTGTTTAATTTTAAAAATTCACAAAAATGCGCGCTAGTCGTTCCTTCAAGAAAGTTTGATGGTACAAATGCACTATTTCGCTCTCCTGTAAATTTGATGAAAACGCACTATGATGAAGACAGCTACAAAATTCATCTTAGTACAGCAGAAGAAATCTCATCTTCATCAGCACTTGTTTTGATAAGAAGAATAATGCTTGATGTAGATGAGATGTCTGATCTGCAATTTATTTCAAATTATGTTAAACCATCAATTTCTAAAATAATTCAAGATTTGTAAGTTATACTAGTGTGGCGTGTTCTTTTTTTGATTTAAGATAATTTAAGATAAAAATAATTATGGCCAATGTTCCTGAAATAAAAAATAAAACTTCAAGTGTATTAAGAAATGGATTTGATGATTCGTTTGAAGTTTGGTTTATGTCAGACATGAAAAAAATATATGAAAATATGAAATAATTTGTTGCCCAATGAAGTAAAATTGCTGGAGCTAAACCATGTCTGACATAAACCCATCCTATTATTACACCACTTATAGATGCCTGTGCAAACTTACCAGTACTCCAGGGAGAACCAGAAATTATGTGTGCTACCCCAAAAAATATCCCAACTACTATGACTAGACCTAATGCTTTTTTGTAATTTGTAATTTCTAGATTTTGTGAGGGATGCCATAATGACTTGAAGAAACTTCCAATTGATATTTTTGTGGCAAACATAGCAAAAAGTGGTAAACCAATAAGAAACATCCTAAATCCTATTTCTTCAGTTAATGGTGACGTTGTAATGCGAAAAAACTGAATTAGTTTGTTTTGGGTTTCTGGTGGTTCTACAAAGATTCCAAAACTTTGTTGTACAGAATCTATTATAACAGACACCACAATTAAGATTGAAAACCATGTTAACATGCCAAGAAGGTAATTGTTTCTGATGTTGTGCCACCCTTCACTTATTAGAGAAGAAAGGGCTTTAGAAAAATTAGTTTTAGGACCCAAAAGAGAAACTGCAAACAAAACTAGGTACACACACCAGACTACAATGAAGCCATCGCCAAGCTCGAATTGAATTGGAATTTTTATACCTATGCCAGCAATAAAAACATCAATACCATCAATAGAAAAATCAAAAATTATTTCCTTGCCAATATCTGAGTTAAAGACTACATATGCTCCGATAGGAAAGGAAACTATCATTAATCCAAAGATTACTGATGTTAATGCAGAATATGGTGTAGATAGAGCCTTGAAGAGTTTATCGCTTTGCAAATCAACTAATGTACTTCGATACTGGATTCAGGAAATCCTAACTTTACCAAAGTTCCCTTGATTGTATCTCTATGATCTCCTTGCAGAAGGATGTAACCATCTTTTACTGTACCAC
>DATEAJ010000068.1:0-3151 GCA_035288445.1 Nitrosopumilaceae archaeon | reverse complement strand
AACTGAATCATGTTTCCAAAAGATGGGTCATCATAAACTAGTGTCACATGCTTTCTTGTATCCAATGAATCTACAAATTTCATTGGATCCATAAGTTTTTTCATACCATCTGTCGTTCATTTATACCATGCAACTCAACTAATCTTCTAAAACCTATTTTTAGTATGAAATTTTCAATAATTTAATTCTTTATTGAATAAATTACAGTTTCCAAACATGGAACAAGATCTTCATATCAATACAAAAGATCCATTAACTAATTTTACAACAAAGGCTGTTGCTGCAAGATACAGTGAACTGCACCCATTCCATAAATCAGATCAGTACAATCAATTCCTATCGCTTTTCTTCCTGGAAATTGGTTCTGAATAATTTTTAGTGCTTTATGATCATTTTTGTGTTTAAATGTAGGAACTAGAACCACCTTGTTTGCAACATAAAAGTTAAGATAGCTTGCAGGCAGTCTTGTTTTTTCACCTCTAACAGTACTGCGAATAGTAGGAGGCATTGGCATTTTGATTACTTTTAGTTTCTTTCCACCCTGATCAGTTGATTGTAACAAAACCTCATAGTTTTCTTTTAAAATAGCATGATTCTCATCATTCACATCTTCTTCAAAGGCACACAAGACGGTTCTTGGATTGACAAACCGAGCCAGATTGTCAATATGACCATCCGTATCATCTCCTGCAACACCGCCTTTTAGCCAGATTATATTACTTGCACCAAAATAGTTTAGCAAAAATTTCTCAATCTCATCTTTTGAAAGATGCGGATTCCTGTTACTATTCAGGAGACATTGTTCTGTAGTAAGAATTGTGCCCTTGCCGTTTACATCCACAGAGCCGCCTTCTAAGACAATGCCTGGCCTAAAATTATTTAGCTGCAACCTGTCACTTATGATATCAGGGATCTGCGTATCCCGCATAAGATCTTTGTATTTTTCACCCCATGCATTGAATATCCAATGTACAAAAGCAATCTGTTTTTTTTCCTTGTTTAAAACAAAGACAGGTCCATAGTCTCTAAACCAAACATCAGCATAATTCCATACATGGAATCTAATTTTGTGAAGATCAATGCCTTTTTGCTTGAAAAGTTTTCTTACTCTTTCTTTCATCTTCAAGTCTGTAACAAAAAGATTGATGTTTTCATTTTTTGATAAAGCTAAAATCATTTTTAGATATGCGCTTTCTACTTTTTTAATTCGGTTTGGAAATGTCAAAGGATCATGTGGCCATGACATCCAAGTGCCATCATGTCTTTCCCATTCTGCAGGCATGAAATATCCCATACTCTTTGGTGTCTCGCTTAAAACGCGAGAACTGATTAAACCATAGGTTGCAGGAAGTCGATTCCTCAAAAATCCCCAACCTTCCTGTATTCTTTTGTTCTGGGAAATGTCAAGTGTTGCAACAACAACTTCTTCATTTTCTGTACTTGCCCTTTTGATCATTCTTCCAAACGCGTCACACACAAACGAGGCACCCCAGAATCTAATCTTACCTTCAGTTCCGACTCTGTTTACAGAGGCAACATGTATCCCATTGGCAATAGCATGAGAGCGTTGAATGTTTTCCCAAGAATAGTGCCAGTCTTCATATGATAACGGATCACCTTCAAGGTACCCAATCGCAGACGGATAAAAGATAAGGTCTGCTCCCTGCAAAGTAAGAGTTCGTGCTGCTTCAGGAAACCACTGGTCATAGCATATTAGCACTCCAAATGATAAATTGCCTGCTCGAAATACCTGATATCCAGAATCTCCTACATCAAAATAATTTTTTTCATAAAAAAATGGATCATGTGGAATGTGCATTTTACGATAACTTCCCATGATGGTACCGTCAGCGCCAATTACTACAGCTGTGTTGTAATGTTTCCCCAAAGAATCTACTTCAAATATTGGTGCTATGATTATCACATTCAATTCTTTTGCAAGGGAGGACAGAGTTGTTGTTGTTTCTCCTGGGATGGGCTCTGCTAACTTGGTAACATCTGTTTTTTCATCGGTTGGAAAGTACATCGTTCTGTACAATTCCTGCAAACAAATGATTTGTGCACCGTTTTTAGCTGCCTCTCTTATTTTGCCAACTGTATTTTGCATGTTATTTTTGATATCTTCAGAAACGCGTGTCTGAATCAGTCCTATGGTGACATTTTTATCATTCATCAGGGCACCATTGATTTAAGGTTCTTATTTACTTTAACTATGATTTTTCCAAATAGTTTATCCATGTCTATTACAAGAAAATCTATACCATGAAACGAACAAGCTCTTGGGGCAACAAGTTCATCTTATCTGCAATAATCCAAGGCGCAATAATTACTGGACTTACCATATCTGTTGTTGGAGCACAAATGGTCTCCTCAAATGTAAATATAATCCAGTTTCTTTCACTTTCCTTTGACGGACCTGCAAAATGGTTCTTTTTGGGTTATGTCTTTTACATGATACTTGTTGTGGCTATAGCTACTACTGCAATCTTTTACAACCATCTTGAAATCAATATGGAAAAAAACATTCGCGGAGTCCGAGCGGTTATGGCTTGGATTCATCTAATAGGAATGAATGTCGGTGGAGCCGCAACCACGATATCGATGATCCTTGCAGGATTGATGGGTTCTGGCGCACTTGATTTAATTTTGAGTGCAGGGAATACAGAACTACAACAAAATCCAGCTATAATGGACCAATTCATCCCACCAATTACAACATTTGCAGGAGTGCTAAGCATAGGAGTAATTGTTGGAGGAATATCATACGTATCGACTTATTTGCAAAAAAATGATACGATCAACGACAAAACCTAATGCAGACAAGAACGAATATTAAAATTTAGAATATAGTTCGCTAAACTATAGGCCACTATATTGTCTACGTGGTTATTTCTTAAATACTGTTTAAAATCACTTTTTATTTATGATCAAAACAAATCTTCAAAGAATCGTTGTAATGAGCTTCATTGCATCAATTCTCTTGGTGCCTGCAGGTCAGGTCACAAAGACTTTTGCAGATGAACCAATAGTAGATACGGACAGCGTAAATGACATCAATCTACGGACAATCTTTCATTTCGGAGACGAAACTGAAACCATAAACACCTTCAAATTGTTTGATACCCTGTCAAGTGGCTTTGATCGCACAAAA
>DATEAJ010000067.1:0-3229 GCA_035288445.1 Nitrosopumilaceae archaeon | reverse complement strand
GTCCTTCGGGATTATCATTTGTTATTATTTTTGCAATACCAGACATAAACATCTCATCGTTCTCCCAATCACAAACATCACATGGTGAACTAGTGTCAATGAGAATGTTTTTTCCTGGCTGTTTTTGTAAGTTTTAAGGTAACTTTAACACCACTATTGAAATTATCTTCTAAAAACTTCTTTATTTTTTTATCAGGCCATCTATATTCTGAACCATAAAATCGAGAATCTAATTTAGATAATAAGAACCCACAATTAGTTTTAAAGGAGGTTTGTTTCATTCTAATTCTCCGCATCAATTGGATTATAGTTTTTGCATTTTAAATCAAAACTCTTTTGGGCAATCTCATTTGTTTTTCCTAAATAATACCCTCCTTCAATGTTTTCTGCTAGGTAATTAAATAGTTGATCGCAACCCATTTCTTTAATATCATTAACCTCATTACTATATCCTTCAACCCAAAGAATAACTACATAACATCCTAATGTACCGAACACAACAGTTAGAACAACTACACTTATCATGTCATAATCAAGATCATTCATTCCATTACCCTTTTTGTTAGAAAAACTAAACCAACCTCATCGCGTCTTTCACAAATACTACATGTTGCATAAACGTGTTTTTTACCTATGGCAAATCTTGGATAGCCTGTATTGCAGACATGGCATCTGAACTGATCGATGGTAATTTCATTATACATTGATTGTTTCATGTTATATCATCTGCCATCTCCAAATCACAGCTAATTCCTCCCTCTGAATTGTCTGCATTTACTTCCAAACACTTTTCACAGACATAGACTCCATCATCTTTTAACACCTTTGTATCGTCTTGACCAAAGTTTAATGTCAAAGTTAATTTTTGATTGTCTGGGTTTATCTTGTCTTCAAAGTGTTCCCATGCCTCATTCCATCCTAATTCTTCATTTATTTCATCAAATTTAATCTGTTCTTCTTCTGTCAGTGTTACATTGTCCTGACAGGTTTCGTTATGATTGTCATCATTACATTTTCCAATTTTATGTTCTGGTAACGTTGCATCCTTAAAATCACAAACCTCGTCCTGCCTTTTATGTGCCTTGTTTAGAAAGAATTTTACAGCATCAAATGGTTTTCCTCGTCCTAATGCGAATTTTTCATCGCTATAACTATATTTGATTTGGGTTTCAAAAGCTTCAAATGTTTTAAATTTTGATAAAATCTTATACATGCTTTCAACATAAGCAGCCTGATACAATCTTGGGATCATGTCTGCTTTTTTGATTCTTGTTGATAAAATATTAGCTTCCGCAGATTGTATTTTATCTAATAAAACACAAACAGCATCAAGGTCTTGTCTTGTAATATCTTCCAAGCTCTCACCTTTGTTGTCTTTTTTGTGGATTTATACAATCACACTTTTCACATTTCATGCTTAGTTTATCCTTCCACTTTGAACGGATTTTAACCTGTGAGTTATGCAACCACTTTTCATTAAACTGAAACTTGATTAAATGGCCACATGTGCAATTCTGCATTAATCTCTCGCCTTAAACCCATTACACTTATACATATCATGTATTCTTTCTCCACCGTCATCTTCATAGTCATCATGACCGCAAGGCAGAATTACCTTTTCATTACAAAAAATTGTTTCGTAAAAATGTTCTGTGTCTTCATGTCCACATTTAACACAGGTAAGTGTAATAGTGCTAATCATCTTTTAAGACTACCCTATCTCGCAATTCTTCTGGGAGATATTTCTTTATTGCACTGTAAGTTAAGTTGTTTCTTACTTCCTTTACTGTTGCTCGTTCCACATGGCCACCACATTCAGGACATCCTTCACTATCAAAATCATATTCGAAAACAAATCCACATTTTTTGCATTTATGACCAAATGATTTGACTCCACATTCAATGTGCATTATTCCTTCTTCTGCCAAGTAAAACCAGTCTTTTCCTTCGATTAGTTTTTTCTTATCAATTGATTCATTACAATATTCACAGTTTTCTGTTTCGTGATCTCGTCTAAGCTGTTCTCTGTCTTCATCAAAACGTGTCTTTGTAAAGTGAAGCTCCAATGCGTGATTTCGGCTTCTTAATCTAGCTAATTCGGATTTCATAGACTTGATTCTGTTTGCCATTCTTATTACATAATTTTCAACTCCTTCATCCATTCCTCGATAGTAATAACTCCCCCAATCTTGGTTTGTTCCAATTAAAACCAAATCTTTTGGGTAAATTCCCTTTCTTGCTTCATCTGAAAACTTTATTGTGAGCTTGTAACAAGGATAATGATTTTCTTCATAATCAATATCGTCTTTTTTTAGAATTTCCTCAAGCTTGAATTCACTGGCAAATGGATACCACTTTCCTTCCTCTGATTTGGCATCATTTGGTATGATCTTTGATGGTTCTTTTGGTGGCTCTTTTGCTTTTTTTGGTATTGGTTCTGTGAATATGTTATCTTTATTCAATTTTTCCACTCCTAATCAAAAACTTATAACTTATAATTAAGTTCTCCTTTCGGTTGCAATTTTTTTAAATAATGCTGGGTTAGTCTTGATCATCATAATTTTGGTAAGCAAAATATCTCCTGCTGCAACTCCACTGTCTTTTGCGATCACGCATAATTTTTCAGATTTGCCATCTTTGATAACTTCAACGCGTGCATGAGGATCTTTTTTGATTATGAATATTTCATCCTCATATTGGATTTTTAATTCATCTTGATATACAAGCCAGCGTAATTCATCCTCACTGAGCCACTCCTTTAGAAGTTCCTCGGATCTCTTATGAGCTTTTAACATTTGAATGTCATCACAACTTAAGTTTAATCGAAGTTTCCAGGCGAGTCGTTTGATGAGGCCAAAGGTTATACACTCATCGAATTTTTTGAGTATTTCATATACTGTTTTGTTTATTAACCATTCTGGATATTTCATATACTGTTTATCATTAAGATTAGCGGAAAATGTGAATTTTGTTCCATCAATGTCCTTACACTTAATCAGGTAATTATCGAATTTAGTATCATACTCGACAGGATCGTTAATCGCTACAGGCAGGTTGATTGGCGTATTGCCTGTTAAAGTTTCATATGTTATTTTTTCTGTCTTGTGTTTTTCCCACCATAAATCATGTCTTCTGTTCATGATTAATTGTTGTTCTGCATAACCCTCATCTTGGTGAAGCTTTACCCTAAACTCATCAAATGAGTCATCCCCAATATCGTGCATCTCCC
>DATEAJ010000066.1:0-2895 GCA_035288445.1 Nitrosopumilaceae archaeon | reverse complement strand
AATCATAATCTTCTTTTGTATTTAGATTAAGTGCGATTCTTTTGTCATCTAATATTATGTATGATTCATCTACAGATTTCATGTCTGTAAGTTTAGTTGGATCTACTACAGATATTCCACAATAGGAATATTGTTTTTTGTCGTAAATCACAGTATATTCTTGTTTTAAATATAATGAATCAAGAAATTCTTTACTGATAAGAACCGTAGTCCATGGATTACTAGTGTTAGTTTTCTGTACGATTTGTTTTATTATTTCTGAATCTAAAAGAGGTAGATCGCCAGATATTACAAGTACGGACTCGTCAAAGTTGTGCAAGATCTGGTTCAGATCGTAAACATAACCTTTGCCTGCAGTATCCATAGTAAAGACCCCCAAGTTTGTTAGAAATTCTCGTGTTTTTGGTGCATTATGACTCGTAGCTGCCACAATTTTTGAAAAGCAGCCAGAGTCTTGTAGCGCCGATATAACATGCTGTATAATTGGATTTTTGTATGTGAGGAGAAGTTTTTCCTTGGATGTCTGCATCCTCGTACCCTTGCCTCCACACATTACTAGTCCTATCATACTGAAGCAAAGATCAAAAGAGATGAAAGCCTAACAAGCTCATTTGTTGCACCAAAGACGTCGCCAGATATTCCTCCAAAACTGCGATTTGCAAGAGCAAGAAGTACTAGTGATAATATCACTCCTGCTGCTATCACAACAACGCCTGTCATTCCACCAATTACAATTATAGGAATAACAGATATCGCAGTCGCTATGGCAAGTTTCTTTTTTTCTTTCATCGATTGTGTAAATGGAGAACTCAGGCCATGCCATGCTGAAGAGCCTCTGTTTGCCTGTAATACCATAACAAATTTGGCAAGAAGTTCACTTAGTAAGATTGCTTGAAAAAGTGTAAATCCTTTCATCATGGAAAGAGCCATGATCATTCCTCCAGCATACAACACTATTGTTATTACACCAGCTGATCCTACTGCTGGATCACGCATAGATTGTAATTTTTTTTCCTTTGTACCTTTTGTCATGATACCATCTGCAAAGTCGCAGAGTGCGTCAGTATGATGTATTCCAGTTATAATCACAACAGAGCCAGTAAGCAATAGCCCAACTATCAAAGGATCAAGAAATGATGATAGACCAAATCCAGCTGTGCCAATGATCAAGCCAATTATAGCACCTACCACAGGAAATAGATACATGTTTTTTGCAACCATGTCAAGATCTACATTTTTTGTAGAAGGAAGGATTGTTAGAAATGAAATTACAGAACTTATTTCCTTAAGCATGTAACCACCATCCAAGATATGAAAGTATTACAATCATTGGAATTGTGAAAATAATACAAAATAGAATTGTAGTTAGTTTCATTATTGATATGGCGGATTTGAAGTGGTTCTCCGTAAATTCCATTTTTCCATCTCCCAAAACATAATGATCTATCTTTTCAAATCTTGTTCCCAGTGCGCCTGCTAATGCAGCCATTGGATATCCTGCATTAGGACTTTCTGTCTTTGAACTGTCTCGTCTCATTATTTCTAGAGAATGCTTCCAATTTTTTCCAAGAATCATTGCTGCAAATATCATAACAAGACTTGTCATCCTTGAGGGCAGATAATTGAGTATTTTGTCACAGTTTGCACCAAACCATCCTAGATTTCTAAATTGTTCTGTCTTGTAGCCTATCATAGAGTCTATGGTGTTTATTGTTCTGTATACAAATGCTCCAGGCAATCCAAATATTGCAAAATAGAAGAGAGGCCCAGTAATTCCATCTACTGTGTTTTCACTTAAACTTTCTAAAGTCGCTGAAATAATGTGTTCTCGATCCAGGTTCTTTGTATCTCTTTTCACTATCATTGACAGTTTTGCTCTTGCATCATCTAGATTATTTTTTGAAAGTGCATCCATGATCAGTTGCGCATGATGTTGCATCCCTTTTATTGCAATTGTAGTCTTGAGTAAAATTCCTATGATTATAATAGTTAGTATTGTAACAACGAGATCATACAATCCAAAATCAGATGTATCTGTTTCTAGAGAATATAATCCAACATTGATGAAATAAAGTATTGTAGCTACTAGTGTTGCAACTAAAATTGTTAGAAGCATACCTGAAAGTCTAGCGGTTTTTTGCCGATTATTCTTTGCAATAGGAACAAGTTTTCCAATTAGTATTCCAATCCATGCAGTTGGATGAAATTTATTTTTTGGATCACCCATTGTAAAATCAATTGTTATAGCAAATACTACAGCAAGGATTGTTACAAGGATCATTTGAGTAATTCACCGATTGCTTTCATGTTCAAACTATTTTTTACTACCTGACTTAAATTCTCTATTTCCAGATCCAAGGATTTTAAGTATTTTTTGTTCCATCGTACATGTTTTGGATTTGCATGAAGAGAATCCTCTTCTGGGATATCAAACTTCATCAGAGGGATTGTGCCTAAAACTGGTTTGCCTGTTTTTTTTCTTAGCTTGTAAAGACTTGGTCGTAGTATGTCTTTGTCTCCTCTAAATTTGTTGATTACAAAACCTTGAATGAATTTTCTATATTTTTTATCGATTAGCTCCATTGTACCAACAATGCTTGCAAAGGTTCCACCTCGGTCTATATCAGATACAAGAATTACGGGAGCATGTGTATATTCAGCCATTCTCATGTTTGCAATGTCATATTTTTCCAAGTTAAATTCTGCAGGAGAACCAGCTCCTTCTATAATTATCAAATCATAGTTTTGTTTTAACCAGTCAAGCGATTCCTTAGCAGTCGTTAATCCTTTGGAAAGTGCAAACTTTGTGTAATATTCTTTTGCATACATTTTTTTGTAAAACTTTCCATTTACCATAACTTTACTTCTATAGCTACCAAGGGGAATGAGAAGAAT
>DATEAJ010000065.1:0-35114 GCA_035288445.1 Nitrosopumilaceae archaeon | reverse complement strand
CTAAAAGAAGTAGACCAATAGCAGCAAGGGATCCAGCTACTGCGACCATAGACCAACCTACAGCTCTGTAATTATGAGGATCTTTCATTTGTTTCAAAGCAACGGGATCCTGAATTTAATCTTTTATTCATGTTATATCACTACATCATCATGCAATGTCCATGTTGTGGGGTAAAGATATGAAAATTCGCATGAACATGAAAAATACTACCTGATGAAATTCACACATGCGGTCTTAGCATACTGTTTTAAAGTGACGAATCTACTTTGTTTTCTACTTTAAAGATCTGCATCATGAGTAGATCCAATCCTTTTTTGATGTGTTCAAGTTCATTTAAAGAATGAATCTGAGTTTCAGCAAGTACACGTAAGACACCAATAATTGATTTTTGAGCATTATCTGTTGTAGATGCTTCAAGAGCATTGAGTCGGGACAATATAATATCTAATTCTTTTTGTACTTTCTGCCCTTTTGATTCGGATTTTGACATATAGATAATTTTCCGCGGGAATATATGAAGATAATCTAATGTGTTTTAAGAATTTAATCAGGAGATCCTGATTCTAGTAGTTTATGAGTCATAGTTGAGATGGCTCTATCAATTCTTGTAAACTGTTCTTTAATTTTTTTGTCTACCCGCCCTTTTGAACTTTCTTTAATAATTTCCAACCCCATTTTTATGATAGATAGATATTCAAGCAATTCTTGTGATTTGTACCTAAGAGGGTCTACACGTTCTGTTCTTTCAGATGGTTCAAATTGTAATGGATCTTTGTCATTTAAGTTTACTAGTGCATTCAACAAATCATTTGGTTCTTCTAGTTGCATCTGAATTATCTTCTAAACATAACTATTAAAATATGGTCTGCCAAAAATGAAAATCGATTCTAGTTCTAAGATAGAGTTAAAGGACATATAGTAAAAACAACTTTTGTGATTGAAGAAAAACTATGTACACTTGGAATTACACTTCCTAATCCCCCAAAGCCAGCTGGTTCGTACATACCAGTAGTGAGAACAGGGAATCTTGTTTTTGTGTCTGGTCAGATTCCAATAAGTGATGGCAAGGTACTCTATTCAGGCAAAGTCACAAAAGATTTGTCAATAGAAGATGCACAAAAAGCAGCTCGATTATGCATAATAAATGCACTTGCTCAACTAAAATCCGAATTTGGAAATTTGGATAAAATTTCAAAAATTGTTCGCATATCTGGTTTTGTAAATTCTCCTCCAGAGTTTACCGAACAGCCAAAAGTAATTAATGGTGCATCAGATTTACTTTTTGAAATTTTTGAAAAGAAAGGTCAGCATGCTAGAATTGCAGTAGGAGTTTCTAGTCTTCCACTAAACTCTGCTGTAGAAATAGATTTGATAGTTGAACTCACTTAAATTTTAAGTCAATATTATCGCTCTTAAGATACTTTGCGAGCCAATTCTTTTACTTTTTTCATGTTTCCAGTGTCATCACGTCTATCATCTATTGGCGTTTCCAAAATGATAGGAATTTTTTTTGCGTTGGCAAGTTTTATAACTTTACCAAGACCACCTGTACCAATATGGCCTAGTCCTAGATGCTCATGCCTGTCGATGTTGCATCCTAGTTCTCCCTTTGAATCGTTTAGATGGAATAATTTGATGTGTTTGAAACCTACTATTTCATCAAATTTCTTTAGTGTTAAAGAAGCAGCCTTTTCTGTTCGCATGTCATATCCTGCAGCAAACGCATGACAAGAATCAAAACATATTCCAAATCTATCTAAGGGCCTTAGGCGAAAGAAGATAGAGGCAATCTGCTCAAAGTCAGAGCCAACACTGTTTTTAAATCCTACATTATTTTCAAGAAGGAAAGTAACATCACTTGGTGTTTCTTTAGCAGCTTTTGTGAATGCCTTGACAACTGTTTCTATTCCTTTCTCTTCACCTATTCCTTTGTGGCTACCAAGATGAGCTACAAGATATGGGATTCCAAGCTTACTACATCTTTTTGCCTCGTCAATTAATGAATTCAATGATCTCATAAAAGGTACTGCCTCAGGCGAAGAAAAGTTTGGCAAATATGGCATGTGTGCAGCAGTTGCAAATCTATCAATCTTGCTTGTAACTAGCCTTTTTTTGAAATTTGTGATATCTTTTTTTGAAAGCGGTTTTGAGGTCCAACCACGCGGATTTCTTGTGAAAATCTGAAATGCAGTACACCCCATAGCAACAGCATTGTTGATCGAGCTATCAAGACCATTTGCAATAGAAACGTGCATGCCAACTTGCATAGACGATAATTTGTTTATACATGGTTTAAATTTCTATTGTTTTCCTGAAAGATCAGATAATTGAGGAATTCAGTTACTTTTTTCTCTAAAAAGACAGTCAGGTCTGTTCTGCGAATCATTTGTATTTTGGTCCTTGGGAAACATTATTGAAACCCAAGGTTGTTTTCAAATTATGAAGGATTAATTTGGTTTAATTCTCTTGGCTAGGTAATACAAATTGTTAATTTAGTTTTGAATTAAATTTTTTAAGAAATACTGAAATTTCGTCTTTTGGAATTACTGCCCCACATGCTTTGTCGTGTCCTCCCCCTGAACCTCCAAGTTCAGTAGCAAGAGCATTAACAATTTTCCCAAGATGTATTTTGCAATTTCTAGAACCGCGAATTGAAACAGCGTATATGCCATGATCTTCTCTCAATTTGTATGATACCCCAACATTTTTACCTGACATACCCAAAACAAAATTTACTACCATGCTTGCTCCAGAATCAGTCACTTCCATGTATGATAGGTTTTTCATCATCTTCATGTTGTCCTTTACTTTCTGAATCACACCAGAAATTTTTTCTGCTTGTATTCTAGCGTATTCAAAAGAATTTGGAATGTTATGAGGATATTTTGATTCACTTAGCTCATCAACAAGATATAACAGATATTCATTGTCTTTTTGATGACTAACTATTGTAAAAGTAAGAACTGTTGCTTCAAGTAAGACAAACTGTCTATCAAATTTCTGTAAAAGTTTAGAACCCAGAGGTCTGTCTTCCATGTAATCTGTAACGGCTGAGCATGCAGCTAGGAATGCACTATGATCGGTTAGTTTAGATTTGAATGCGTCATACACCTGAACAGTAGTGCATTCATTGACATTATGAATTAGTTTAACTTTTAGTGCTTGAATTTTCTTTTTTATTTTTTCATCCAAGTCATGATGATCAATGTATGTTACTGAGACTCGTTTTTTCCTAAGAGATGTAAGAAGTTCAATAAATTGATCCTGATTTGTCTTACTAAGACCTAGATCGCAAATATAGAGAGTCTTTAATGACTCATTATTTTTTAACAGTTCAAGCTCATTCATTAACCCAGGATAATCTACAAGTCTTGTTTCTCCACCAAAGGCTTGCCTGATTAATGATGCAGCCCCTATACCGTCTGCATCTTCTTTATGTGATACACATATGATTTTTGTTCGTGCCATGGAATAATCAATGGCATAACCACCCTCATTTAAACTAAAAACGATTTAGTGATTTTTCTTGACTGCATGTAAATTTTGAATTGAGAAACAAGATTTTGGTGACCAGCTACATCTTGCAATATTACACAATACATATCATAAAATGAAATTCCCAACAATCGTGCTTCCATGTCAAGTTTCCCAATTTCTTCTAGAATTTCTGCATCAGTAGAATTAATTACAAACTCATCAACGAGTTTGATAAAATCTCGTTCTAATTCTGTCATTTTTAGGTAATCTAAAAATTCTCCTATATGGATCAGAGTTGTTAGATTAGACAAATTGCTTAATTTTTAAATTAATTGTTGACTTGAGTCTAGACAATTTTTTCGTATGACTTTAATATGCAGTTTTTGAAGTTAATCTAGTGGAGACAAAAAACATAGGTCTTCGTAACATAGAAGTAGCTGATACTAAGATTTCTGCAATTGACGGGATAAATGGCAAACTGATCTATCGAGGATACGACATTTTAGATTTGGTCAAAAAATCCACCTTTGAAGAAACTGCATGCATGTTACTCAATGATGATCTACCAACACAGGATATGCTAAATGACTTTTTCAATAATCTTATAGCATCACGTGAGATTCCTGAGGGAATTGAAAAAATCCTCAAAAATCTACCTAAAAACTCAAACCCCATGGATGTTCTCCAGTCCACAGTTTCAGCACTTGCATCATATGATACTAAAAAAACAGATGATCGCGATACTAATTATAACAGAGCAATTCAACTCATCGCAAAAATTCCCATAATTGTCGCATATTGGGATAGAATTCGAAATGGAAAAGAGTTAGTGAGACCTTCAAAAAAACTTAAACATGCAGGAAATTTCCTGTATATGCTAACTGGAAATGAGCCAGATGATGAATTGGCAAGGATTTTTGATATTTGTTTAATTTTACATGCAGAGCATAGCTTTAATGCTTCAACTTTTGCTGCAAGAGAAGTTGTTTCTACAAGGGCACATATGTATGCAGCAGTAAGTGCTGCCATTGGAGCTCTAAGTGGCGAATTACACGGCGGGGCAAATTACCAAGTAATGCAGATGCTTCTAGATATAAAAACAGAAGACAGAGTCGAATCACGGATTAAGGAAAAACTTGCCCAAGGGAAAAAAATAATGGGAATGGGTCATGCAGTATACAAAACATTTGATCCTCGTGCCGAAGTCTTAAGAGAGTTATCGAGGCGATTATCTGAAAAAACAGGTGAGCCATGGTTTAAGATCACAAAAAAAATTGAAGACATCACTGCAGAAGAGATGAAGAAGATAAAGGGTTCAGATATCTTTCCAAACGTTGATCTGTATAGTGCCTCTACATACTATATGCTAAATATTCCACCAGATCTGAATACACCAATTTTTGCAATATCCAGAGTCGCAGGATGGACATCGCACATCATTGAAGAAAAATTTGCAGAAGCTGCACCAAAGCCTATGCTTTACAGACCAAAAGCAGTCTATGTTGGAAAATATTGCGGCCCATCAGGTTGTGAATACATTCCACTTGAAAAAAGATTACACTAGTTTCTTGTCTCTAGCCATTCTCTGGCTTTGACATTTACATCATATTTGTGAAGTACGAAAAATACCATCTCGTAGAATGTAATTCCACGCTTTTGTGCTTCACTGTCAATCCATCTTAAACCGTCTGCAAGCTCTGAGTCATATTCAGAAAACTCAACCAATTCATCCACCATGTTTGTGAAGAAAGAGTGAGGTTCTAGCATCAGTACCAGATTTCTATTTTGGTTATTCAGCTCTGTATTCAAAATATATAGACTATCAACACGTTTTTGGTTGACATATGGAGCATGTCTATTTTTCTGATGGAGATCAAAAACGGATCTCATGGGTTATTCAAAATGAGAAAACCGCTGTTGAACAACATAGAGATCATGCAGAGAACTATTTAGATAGAGTATCAGTTGAACAATCAAAGTATATTGCACTTCATGTAGGAATATTTTGGTGCATTGGAAGATTCATAATAAAAAATGGCGACATCGTAAAAATCATGCTTGATTCAAAATCAATATACGATCATCTATCTAACAATACGATAAGTGCGGATTCTTTCATAGAAACAAGAACTAGTTTCATAAGACAACTAATGGAACAAAGAAAGTTAGTTATAAAATATGAATTAATTAAACCTGAACAAAATATTGCCACAAAAGCATTATCGCTTTAGCAATACGCCAATATCCATCAGATTTGTATGAGTGGGGCCTGTAAATACTATACCTTTGTATTTTTTTATAAAGTTATAAGAATCGTTTCTTGCCAAGAATTTTTTTACATCAGTAAGATTCACTTTGTTATTTAATATCGCTCCACATGCGTCAGTATTTCCATCTTTACCATCGGTTCCTATTGAAGCAACTGTAACATTTTGTTCTACATTTTGAATTTCTTCTAATATGTATAATACTAATTCTTGATTTCTGCCTCCTTTTCCTTTACCTTTCACCTTGACTGTAGATTCCCCCCCAAAAATAATACATGAATTGTGTTTTGCTTTCACAATAAGCTTTGCCAGGGTTTTTGCAATTTGTTTAACATCACCAGAAACGGGATAAATCGTTTTGTAAGTCAATTCAAAACTTTTTGATGTTTTTTCCATTGCATTTAAACAATTTTTGTTTGTAGCAATAATTTGATTTTTTATTTTCTGTTGTTTTGGCGTTTCTGGGATTTTCTTTTCAATACCAAGATGTATTCTTTTCAAAACATTGCCAGGCATAGATTTTAATAAATTGTATTTTTTTAGTATTTTTTCTGCGTCAGAAAATGTAGTTTTATCATAATATGTTGTTCCTGATGCAATAGATGTGATATCATCACCTATTACATCAGACATTACAAGTGAAATAGCGTCACATCTAAGATACTCCAGGATTCTACCCCCTTTTATTTTAGAAAGATGTTTTCTTACACAATTGATTTCCTCAATACTAGCACCACACTTGATAAGCAGATCTGTGACGACTCGTTTTTCATCAAGCGTTATTCCATTAGGTAATGATACAAGAGATGAACCGCCACCAGAAACTAGAAAGATTACAAGTTCGTTTTCTTTTCTTTCTTTTAGAAATTTTATAATTTTATTTGCTGCCTTGACACTTTTTTTATTTGGAATAGGATGACCCGCATAGATGATTTCGAATTTTTTTGTTTTCAATATGGAATTATATCCTTCTGGCATTACAACAATTCCGCCACTAATGTGAGTTAGTGATTTTGCTTCATTAGTCATAGAATCTGCAGCCTTTCCGAATGCAATAACAAAAATTCGGTCATATTTTGATAGAGATTTCGTGTATTTATCTACAGAAATCTGGTTTTTACGCACAAATTTTTGCATTACATTGTTAGGCAGTCCAGCCACCAGACCAGATTCCAATATTTTAAGTGTTACATGTTTGTCCTTATCAGTAGCAAGATCACTAAAATTCTTAATTATCATCTATCAAACACTGCAAGTAGTTTCTGATATTCTGTAAGGTATAATAATAATCACAAATCTACTTGCTAGCATGAATACAATAAGAATACCAAAGATAATCAAATTTGGAAAAAATGCACTTTCTGAAACTGAATATCCAAAAAATGCCCTCGTTATAACAACTGCGCCACCAGAAGTATCATCAAAATGGCTTGCAAAAATGGGCATCAAAGATTACATTCTCTTTGATAAGGTTGAGCCAGAACCTTCCATAGAAACAGTACAAAAAGTGATTTCAGATTATAAATCAAAGAATTTATCCGCCATAATCGGTCTTGGCGGTGGTAGCTCACAAGATGTAGCAAAATATGCTGCAACAGAACTAAAGATTCCAAAGATCCTCATACCTACAACATTTGGAACTGGTAGTGAAATGACTACTTACTGTGTACTCAAATTTGATGGAAAAAAGAAGCTGTTGCAAGATGAGAAATTCCTTGCAGACATGGCTGTCGTAGATTCATATTTTTTAGATGGCACACCTGAAGCAATTATCAAAAATTCAGTATGTGATGCATGTGCACAAGCAACAGAAGGATATGATAGTAAAAGAGGAAACGAATTTACAAAGACGATGTGTAAAGCTGCCTTTGATGTATTGTATGATGCAATAATGAATAACAAACCAGAGAACTATCCATATGGTTCAATGCTTTCTGGAATTGGATTTGGAAATGCGTCAACCACATTGGGTCATGCTCTTTCCTATGTGTATTCTAATGAAGGAGTACCTCACGGATATTCACTTTCTTCCTGTACTACAGTTGCTCACAGATTCAACAAATCAATATTTTATGAGAAATTCAAGGAAGTAATTGAAAAACTAAAGTTTGACAGACTTGCTCTAAAGGCACCATTTGATATAGCTGCGGATGTTGTGATGACAGACAATGGACATCTTGATCCTAATCCAATTCCAGTCACTAAAGACGATATCATACAGTTACTAAAGGACATTCAAGAAGGCAACCTGTAGTCACACATCCAAATTTCATTGATTTTTATTAAATAATAAATTCTGATTTTTGTGTAATTTACTAAACTTAAATACCGCAAACAAATCATCATGATATTATAGGGTTATGGAAAAATGATCAAGTTTGGAATTCAACAAGGGTTGAATGTTGCAAGACTGGGATTAACTGAGGATCAGATTCTTACAGCCTGTGTGTTGGCTGACAGAATGGGATATAACTCAATTTGGTATATGGACCACACAAACGTTCCACAATGGAATCATGCAATTGTAAATGACCCATGGGTAATGCTTTCTGCTATTGCATCCATTACAAATAATGTAGAACTTGGAACTTGTGTAACTGATGCGGTCCGACGACACCCATCAAATATTGCCTTGTCTGCAGTTACATTAGACAGAGTCTCACATGGAAGAGGCGCGCTTGGAATAGGTGCAGGCGAAGCACAAAACATCAAGGAGTTTAAGATACAATGGGACAAACCTGTTGGGAGATTTGAAGAACAACTTCAAGTCATAAAATTACTTTTCGAATCATCACCTGAACATAGAGTTAATTTCAAAGGAGAGTTTTATCAATTAGAAGAAGCTTGTCTTCAAGCAAAAAGTGTTAGAAAACCACACCCACCAATTTACATGGCAGCTGGCGCACCAAGAACATTAGGGCTTTGTGGAAAGTTTGGCGACGGTTGGATTCCAATCGGATATACTCCTGAGCTTTATGAAGTTCATGCCAATGTGATAAAAGATTCAATGAAAGAAAACGGTAGAGATGGAAAAGATTTTCAGTATGCAGTTGATATCGATGTCTATTTTGCAGATGATGCTGAAGAAGCATGGGCAAAAATGAAAAACGCAGTGAAGGTCAGTCTTTTCAAACCAGAGATTCTCAAAGTGCACGGCATACAAGACGTAGCTGGTTTTGATTTTAAGAAATATTTCACAGAGTATTCGATGTCAAATCAGGAATGGATAGTCAAGATGCGAGAAGCAGCTCAAACAATACCTGACAAAGTAGCACGCTCATCGATTGCACTTGGAACACCAGATGATATCATACCAGTGTTTGAGAAATTCCTAAAAGCTGGCGTAAACCACTTTATTATCAGATTCTGGGGGTCTGGTTACTTTGGCGCAATAGACAAGTTTGGCTCAACTGTCTTGCCATACTTTAAAGACAAATACAATCCAAAAAAATAGTTCAAACAATATTATAAGTTAGGATTTGAACCTAAGATTGTGAATAAAATAATTCTAGTTTTTATTGCATCAATTTTCATTTTTCCTGTTTATGGTATGGAGAGCGTCATATCTGATGCTAACATAGATGTCACCATAAATTACCCCGATGTAGTTACACAGGGAAACGAATTTGTCCTTTCATCAGTAGTCAAAACAAAAGCAGATCAGATGTCTAACATTACTATTAGCATATCATCGCCAGAAATAGAAATTTCACAAAATCAATTCAATATACAAAGTCTTCCAAGAGATTCTACACTAGGTAACAATTTTAACATGAAAATAAAACCAGAATCACCAGACGGAAAATTTCTTACAAATGTTTCAGTAGAGTATTTTATCAAGGGTTTTTTTGATGAAAAGCCAGTAAAAAATATCCTCACAAAAGCAATCGAGCTTAATGTCCAATCAAAGCCCATACTTTTACTTGATCTTAACGCACCAGATTCTGTATTTGCCGGAGAAATGTTCTCTGTCAAAGGAACTGTCAGGAATCAAGGATATAATGCACAAAACATCAAGATAATTACAGATTCAGATCAGGTAGCATTAGATGGTAAAAAGATCTATTCACTGACGAATCTAGATGCTGGCAAGACAGAAAATTTTGAATTTATTTTACAGACACCAAAGGATCTTACAATCCCAACTGATGTTACAATAAATGTATCAACTTCATTTTTTGATGAGAGCGGCAAAGAATACACCATAGAAGACTCGCTGAAAGTGTTTACAAGACAGAGAGGAATCTTAGAGATAGGAGGCTCAGAAGGGATTTGGGTAGGAAACTTTTTCATAGCTCCAGTGGTAGGAGTAGGAACAATTGTATCTTCTGTTATCGGATTTTTGATATTTGCCTGGCACTTAAAAAACAAGAAAAAACAAAAAAGAAGATAAATCCACGTTTTAGAAAATCAGAAATTATTCAAATCATTGTTTTATCGATATACTCTGTCCTATGAACACTAGTAAAAGCAGGTTGTAGTTAAAAAACTAGTTTAGAGATATTTGAATATGGTCATTTTTTCGGAATTTGGAAGATCTGATACCATGGCAAAATTGTATAGCGGATAGAATTTTTTGTATTGTTTCATAAAACTCCATGCTACATCATGTGTTTTAAAATTAGCTCTTAATCCATCTATTTTAGATTCATTTCCATATACATCATATACAATTATTGAATAGTTTTGTGGCCTTTTGTGCGGTTTTGCCCTTAGAAGCCATGTCACTGCAAAAGCAAATACAGCCATCATTACTATTACTGCCCCAAATTCCTTGAAGAACTGTATAACGATTTCAGGAATGGTATAACCAAACAAAGTATAGACAAAATGTGAAAACGATATAACGGCACTGCCTGCAAGTAAAAACCCCTTAAAATCAATAAGTTGATCCATGATTTTCATACTATATTGTAGAAGTCACCCTAATTTATCTATTAAAACCATATACAGAAATATCAAAACATAGTTAATCAAATAATATGCAGCTTCTTGGCAGACTTGAGATCAAATCAAAAGAGAAAATCATCAAATTCCTAAATGAGCAAGAAACTGGTAGAATTTGCAGCATTGACAAAGATGGTTACCCGCAGATAATTCCTATGAATTTTGTCTATGGAAATGATGTAATTTACATGCATTCTCACACTAAAGGTGAAAAAATTGAAAACATAAAAAGAAATAACAAGGTTGGTTTTGAAGTCGATAAAAGCTTAGAATTTCTTCCCTCATATTTTACTGATCCTCTTGATGCTTCACAAGCAGATACTCTATACATTAGCATCGTGATAAAGGGAGTTGCTGGTTTAGTTTCAGATAGAAATGAAAAATCACTTGCCCTCAACGCACTCATGAAAAAATACCAGCCAGAGGGAAGATATGAGAACATAAGACCCGATATGAAGGTAGTAGACGAAGTTGCAATAATTAAAGTCATTCCTACCACGATGCGTGGAAAATACAAAATAGGCCAGCATTTGGACAGAAGGACCCGTCTTGAACTTGCTCAAAAAATTTTAGAACGAAACACGCCCACTGCTAAAAGCACACTTGAGATTATGGGAATAAAACAAACAAAAAATGGACTGGAAGTGTCAGAAGATCCCCTTTGGTAGAATAGTAAAATTACCATTGCTTTAAATTTCGTTTTTAATAATTTTTGATGTGCTACAAAGTCAAAGTTTTGAAATATCGTCAGATTTTCAGCCTACAGGGGACCAGCCTCAGGCAATAGATCTACTAGTTGAAGGAGTCAGAAAGAAAAAAATTCAGACATTGCTTGGCGTAACAGGAAGTGGAAAGACATTCACTGTTGCAAATGTCATACAAAGAACTGGAAAAAATACCCTAGTCATATCTCACAATAAGACTCTGGCTGCACAACTTTATTCTGAATTAAAACAATTTTTCCCAAAAAACAATGTAGGATATTTTGTTAGTTATTATGATTATTACCAACCAGAAAGTTACATTCCGCAAACAGATACCTACATAGAAAAAAATACACAAATCAATGAAAAAATAGAAAAAATGCGTCTTGAGGCAACTGCGATGCTCCTTTCCGGTGAACCAACTGTCATTGTTGCAACCGTCTCGTGCATCTATTCACTTGGTTCTCCACGTGATTGGGAATCAATGTCAATTAATATTGAAAAGGGTTTGGTTTCAAACCGTTCTGGTCTAATTAAAAAACTTGTCAATGCCAGATATGAGAGAAACGATACCGACCTTGTATCAGGAAGATTCAGAATAAAAGGAGACACCATAGATATCATTCCTGCGTATTCAGATGACGTTGTACGAATATCCATGTTTGGTGATGGAATAGAAAAAATTTCAATTCACGACCCCGTTTCATTAAAAGAAAAAAAATCAATATCAAAGATTAAAATATTTCCTGCAAAACATTATCTTGTTGCAGATGATGCAAGACAGATTGCAGTAAATTCAATTAAAGATGAACTTGGACAGAGACTGCCTGAGCTAAAAGAATTAGAAAGACAGCGCCTTGAAATGCGAACAAACTTTGATCTAGAAATGATAGAAGAATTAGGATATTGTTCTGGTATTGAAAATTACTCAAGACATTTTGATGGGAGAAACCCAGGGGAACCAGCATTTTGCCTACTTGACTTTTTTGGAGATGATTTCTTACTTATAATAGACGAATCACATGTTACATTACCACAGCTTCATGGAATGTACAAAGGAGATTATTCACGCAAAAAGGCATTGATAGATTACGGGTTTAGGCTGCCAAGTGCTTTTGATAACAGACCATTAAAGTTTGAAGAGTTTGAAAGATACATAAAAAATGCGATCTTTGTATCGGCGACTCCAGGCGATTATGAGGGTAAAAAAAGTTTTCAAATAGTCGAGCAATTAATTCGTCCTACAGGACTTGTTGATCCACAAGTCGAGACAAGAAGTACCAAAAACCAGATGGACGACTTGGTATCAGAAATTAAAAAAAGAGAAGAAAAAGATCAACGGGTTCTTGTTACCACCCTTACAAAACGCATGGCAGAAGACCTTGCAGAATATCTATCCAAAAAACAGGTAAAAGTAAGATACTTGCATTCTGAAATTGAAAATCTACAAAGGACTGAACTAATTCGACAGTTACGCCTTGGTGAGTTTGATGTCCTTGTAGGCATAAATCTGCTAAGAGAGGGACTGGACATACCTGAAGTCTCCCTTGTTGCCATACTAGACGCAGACAAGGAGGGTTTTCTTAGAAACACAACTAGCCTTATTCAGAGTTTTGGAAGAGCTGCAAGAAACATAGATGGAACGGTAATAATGTATGCAGATTCACCAACAAAATCAATGAAGCTTGCAATAGCAGAAACTGAAAGGAGAAGAAAAAAACAAGTTTCTTATAACAAAAAGATGGGAATCACGCCAAGCACAATTGTAAAAGCAATACCACAAATGACTGTAAAACTAGAGGAGATAAGACACATGTCAAGACATGATTTAATCAAATATGCAATTGAAACAGAAGCAATGATGAAAAGATTTGCAGAAGATCTTGATTTTGAACGTGCCATAGAATATCGCGAGAAACTCGCTCAAATTCAAAAGGTGATAAAGAAATGAATGACAGACTGATAATTCGAGGAGCAAGAGAACACAACTTAAAAAATATCAACTTGGATATCCCAAAGAATAGACTAGTTGTAATTACTGGACTTTCTGGGTCTGGCAAGTCCACACTTGCGTTTGATACAATCTATGCTGAAGGTCAAAGAAGATATGTAGAATCATTGTCCGCATATGCACGCCAATTTTTGGAAATGATGAATAAACCAGATCTTGATTCAATTGATGGTCTATCGCCAGCAATTTCAATACAACAAAAAACTACAAGTAAAAATCCACGCTCTACTGTAGGAACGATAACAGAAATCTATGATTATCTAAGGCTGCTTTATGCCAGAATAGGAATTCCTCACTGTACAAAATGTGGCAGACGCATATCCAATCAGTCAGCAGAATCAATTTGTGAGTCAATCTTAAAGGAATCAGATGGCAAAAACATAATGGTACTTGCACCTCTAGTAAGGAGAAAAAAAGGAACATATGAGAAGCTCTTCGAGCAAGTAAAAAAATCAGGATATTCTAGAATTAGAGTAGATAATGAGATTGTCGAATTAAATGGTGAGATTCCAATTCTTGACAAACAGAAATGGCACAACATAGAGATAGTTGTAGACAGAATAAAGGCGTCAAAGGAAGAAAAAAGCAGATTATTTGAATCTGTCCAAAATGCGCTAAAGGCAACAAAAGGAACTGTGTTGATTTCAGGAAATGAAGAACAGATATTTTCACAAAATAATGCCTGTCCACATTGTGGAATTTCAATAGGAGAACTAGAGCCTAGGACGTTTTCATTCAACTCACCTTTTGGTGCATGTAAGACGTGTCATGGTCTTGGTGTCAAGATGGAGTTTGATCCAGATTTACTAATCCCAGACAAATCAAAATCAATACTTGATGGTGCGATTGTTCCATGGTCAGGTAGATTTTCCTCATTTAGAAGACAAACACTTAGGGATGTTGGTAAGAAATTTGGCTTTAATCTTATGACACCAATGAGCAAGATGACTCCAAGACAAATGCAAGTCATTTTGTATGGTACTGATGAAGTAGTACAGTTTTCTTACGAATCGCAAACAACTGATTCAAAGTGGCAATATGCCAATACTTTCAGTGGAGTCATACCTAATCTACACCGAAATTTTGTTGAAACTGATTCTGAATCTAAAAGAGAGGAAATTAGTAAATTCATGCGTGAAACACCATGTGGTTCATGTAAAGGAAAAAAGCTTAAAGACGAAGCATTAGCTGTCAAAATTGATTCTATGTCAATAATGGACACATGTAATCTTTCAATTGATATATGTTATGACTTTTTCCAAAATCTGAAATTAACAGAAACTGAAAAATATATTGCAAAATCAATTCTAAAAGAAATCATCTCTAGATTAGAATTTTTGAAAAACGTCGGTCTGAATTATCTTACACTAAACAGAGTCAGTGCCACACTGTCAGGAGGAGAATCACAAAGAATTAGACTTGCCACACAGATAGGTTCCAACCTTACTGGCGTGCTATATGTTCTTGATGAGCCCACAATTGGTTTACATCAAAGAGACAATGCCAAGCTCATAAAAACACTAACCAAACTCCGTGATCTTGGAAACACCATACTTGTAGTAGAGCATGATGAAGAAGTCATACGAAATTCTGATTGGATAGTAGATCTTGGACCAGGGGCGGGGATTCATGGAGGAAGTGTAGTTTTCGAAGGAAAGGTAAATGATATTTTAAATGATCATAAATCAATTACTGGAAAATATCTAAAAAATCATGATGCGATAAGACTTGTAAAAAAATCACATCAACAAAAAGGAAAATTGGTCGTAAAGGAAGCATCTGAGAATAATCTAAAACACATTGATGTCGAGTTTCCCTTAGGATTGATGATTACAGTTACAGGAGTATCAGGGTCTGGAAAATCTACACTTGTAAATGACATTTTATACAATGCACTTGCTGCACATTTTTATGCTTCAACAGAAAGACCAGGAAAACATAAAGTAATACTTGGAAAAGAACACATTGATAAAATAATTGGCATAGATCAATCACCAATTGGTAGAACACCTAGATCAAATCCTGCTACATACATTGGTGCATTTACTCCAATTCGTGAACTTTATGCAAATACTGAAGCATCTAAAGAACGAGGATACCCACCTGGTCAATTCTCCTTTAATGTAGCAGATGGAAGGTGTTTTGCATGTGAAGGAGACGGCGTAAAGAAGATAGAGATGCAGTTTTTGTCCGATGTATACGTGATGTGTGACGAATGTAAAGGTAAGCGTTACAATTCAGAAACACTTTCAGTTCTTTACAAAGGAAAAAACATCTCTGATGTTCTTTCTTTGACAGTAGATGAAGCACTTGAGTTCTTTGCAAAAATACCTGCAATTCAAAGAAAACTACAAACAATTGCAGATGTAGGTTTAGGATATATCAAACTGGGACAAGCTGCAACTACTTTGTCAGGAGGTGAAGCTCAAAGGGTAAAACTTGCAGCTGAGCTTTCAAAAAGAGATACCGGAAAAACAGTCTACACTTTAGATGAACCTACGACGGGATTGCACTTTGCAGATGTTCAAAAATTACTGGATGTTTTGAACAGACTAGTCAATCTTGGAAATACCGTAATCATAATAGAGCACAATATGGATGTAATAAAAAATTCTGATTGGATAATAGATTTGGGACCTGAAGGCGGAGATAAGGGAGGACAGATCATTGCGTATGGCACACCAGAACAAGTAGCTCAAAATCTAAAAAGTTACACTGGGCAGTATCTCAAAAGGATCCTAAGTCTTTCTGTCATACCACGTTCAGTAATTTTTAGTAACTAACCTTCTAATCTTAAAAAACATGTGATTTAGAAATTGCTAAAAACACTAAGCAAAAACTTCTTTAATTGAATAGATTTTTTTATAACACTTATTTTGACATCATGGTTATAAGAAATCATGATTACAAAATCATCTCTAAACACATCAAATGCGATTGATCTTTCAAAGATAACAATTCCAACACGTTCTGGGATCTATATGATGAAAGATAGAGACGATAAAATTATCTACATTGGCAAAGCAAAAAATCTTAGAGACCGAGTAAGAACATATTTTACTAAAAACCAGAACTATAAAACACAAAAGCTTGTTCAAAAAATTCACGATATAGAATTCATTTTGACAGATAATGAAAGCGAGGCGTTTTTACTAGAAGCAAACATGATCAAGAGATATAGACCAGTTTTTAATATCGAACTCAAGGACCAACAACGATACACTTACCTAAGAATAACAAATGATGAATACCCACGTCTTGCTGTAGCAAGACGAACCAGAACAGGCGAATTTATCGGCGGAGGCAGAATCTATGGTCCATTTACTCACGGGAGCTCAAAGATGCTTTCCATAGGGTTATTACGTAAAACATTCAAAATAAGAATTTGTAAAAAACTTCCAAAAGAGGCATGTTTAGAATATCATTTAGGAAATTGTGAAGCTCCATGTCAATTTGTTGATGCGCGACAAAGGTACGGACAACATGTCGAAGAACTTGAGTCAGTTCTTAAAGACAAGAAGAAACTAACAGATTTCCAAAAAAAACTTGAAAATGAAATGAAAGATGCATCAGGTGCACTACAATATGAAAAAGCAAAAGAGATTCATGAGACGCTACAAAGATTACAAAATCTACAAGTAAAACAGAAAATGGAAGTAGCAAGAAATTACGATGAAGAATATTTTGGAATAAAAATAAAAGGACAAATAGCTATTGTAATGAGTTTAAGACAGGTAAATGGAGTAATTAAAGACAGAAATAGATTTTCGTTTGACCTTGTTGGCGATAATTCGTTTTCAAATTTTCTATCGCAATATTATAGTACAAATCCCATTCCAAGATTCATTGTAACAAATAAAATTCCTGACAAAAAGGACATCCTAGAAGACATATTTTCTAGAACAGCCGGGTTCAAAGTCAGCATCATTGTTCCTGCAAGCGGCAAAAGGAGTGAGATGATAGATCTCATTATGCGAAATATTGCAATGTACCATTCAAAAGGTGCTGAACCGGCACTTGTTGAACTGCAAGAGAAGCTTGATCTTCCTGAGATTCCACAGATCATAGAATGTTTTGACATTTCAAATCATGGTGAATCTTATGCGGTTGGTGCAATGTCACGATTTGTTGATGGGAGGCCGTCTAAATCAGGATATAGGAAATTTAGGATTAAAACTGTTGATGGAAGAAATGATTATGCGATGATTCATGAAGTGATTAAACGACACTATCTAAGGTTAAGAATAGAAAAAGCAGAGATGCCAAACCTCATACTCATAGATGGTGGGAAAGGACATCTGAAAGTGACTTTAGATGCATTAAAAAGTATAGGAGTTAATGTTCCATGTATTTCACTAGCTAAGGAAAATGAAGAGATTTATTTACCAAAAATAAAAGAACCAGTCATAATTCCAAAAGACAATAGTGCATTAAAAATTTTACAGTATGCCAGAGATGAAGCACATAGATTTGGCGTATCATATAACAGAACATTGCGTAAGATCTAAAATTTATACAAATTAGAAATAATCGTCAAGTGACGCTTCACGTAATGGCTGCGCATCAAATCCTATTTTAGCTAGATCGTTTGCAAACTCGTCTACAAATCCATGCACCGTGTAAACTTTTTCTGGTTTCGCTTTTTTCACAAGATCAATAAGTTCATTATAATCACAATGATCACTGAGAACAATGGAATAATCATGTTGTCTTGCAAATGAGTACCGAGTAGATTGAGCCCAACCACTAAATCCTATTGTTATTGCACCATATTTTGATTTCATATAATTTACAAAGTGACTTTTACCACCCATACTTGGAGCAATCATCACCCATGGTTTTTTGTCAAGTAATCCATTTTTTTCTGCTTCTGTGTGCCCTATTACGTCTTTTAGATCAATGCCAAAAATTCTATGTAAATCGTTTATTTTTTTAACAGAATCATGATAGTAGAGCGGATCCCATTGACCAAACAGGTAAGAAAGTGTTTGCGCCTTTCCAAGTTCATATCCGTGCAAAATTACTGGGATTCCCTTTGAGTACATCTCAGATATGATACCATTTACTTTTTTTACAGTCTCGTCTATTCTTGGAAAAATGAACTCTGGTCTGCCAAATGTACATTCTGTGATGAGAGTCTTGCATTTTGGTACTTTTGCTCCTTTTAGAAACCCTCTTTCGCGTGTGCAAATGTCTCCTGTATAAAATATATCATCACCGAACAATAGACCGCGTGCACCTAAGATGTGGCCTGCGTCGATCATTGAAAAATTCTCAAATTCTTCGACAAAATTATCTATAGAATATCCACGAATTTTAGCTATCTCACTTGTCAGTTTGGTAGTCAAAAGAAGACCTCCATTTTGGTTATGCAAGTGATCCATATGAGCATGAGAAACAAATGAGATGCCTTTACTTACGGCACGCATTGGATCAAGATGAACTTGCGTTTCATTTTGTTTTACGACAATTCCTCTAGTTGTCATCCTAACACTTGTTGTCAAATCAGAAATCACAACAGACAGATAGAATATAAGTTTCTAGATTGAACGATTCTTAGCTAATAGAAAAATAATTTCTCATTTGGTTCTATTTGTTGTATGTCAGTAGTATCAAAAAGTCTTAGTTTCTTATCAACGGGATCAATAAGCTGTTTTTTACAGAATCATTTTTCAGCTTAACTTTCACAGTAACATTGTTCTTGACTATATCGATTTTTATATTCTCAAAAATTGAGATGTATTTGTTTACTTTTTTTCCATCACTTGTTGTAATATAACCTTCCACTGTCAATAATCCATCAGATATCATACTGTTGATTTTCCTATAACCAGAAGTTTGTGGCAAATTACACATACTTAAAACCTCAGAAACGATGTGTGGCTCGTTCATCAATACACTCATGATCTTCTTTTTATCTTCGTCTCCAAATGCTTCAAGAACAGTCTTTGCTATGTTTGAATCCCGTATGGTCATCCATTCTTCATCAGTGTTCTTTGCCTTTGATACAGTGCAAATGCTTTCAAAGATCTTTCGTTCTATGCCAACTGCACCTTCCCCAAAAAACTCTCTTAAAACATCATCTAGTTTTTGAAAGTCTCCAACAGCCTGGCTTAGTGTTATACCATATTTTTCAACTAATCTATTATCTAGTTTTTTTATGGTTTGCGCACTAAGGTTAACTTGTATAACACTATGCAGTGATCTGGCAATCAGGCTATCTACTCCTAACATCATGACATGTTATCTCATAGCCCGGATAATATGCACCAGTATGTCACAAATTAAAAATACATTCCGATATACTGCATATTAACAAAATCAAATAGAAGTTAGAATTAGTTTAAAATTTTTTCTTCGTAAAATGGTTTCATTTTGTGACATGGACAATCACATGGTATTGTCATACATCCACTATGTTCACGTTCTTTACATTCCATCGCAATAAACATCTAAACTCTCACCCTTGATACAATACCCTTATCACTGTGAACCAAAATGTAACTGCCAATTATGAGCAATGGTATCCACAATATACTGAAAACATCATCTAATGAGAGAATATTGTTTTTCTTATCACTATAATCATCCATTATTGGTATTTGGGATGGGAGAATCATAGTATTAGGTGAGATGTCTTTGTTTGTTACCTCATACACCGTTACATCTTTTGGAGTGGCAAATTTTGTTGATATGTTTCCATCTTTTGTAGTGTGCTGTTCTACATAATCTGAATAATATAGATACCCAACCATTCCTATGCCAGTAACACAAAAGGATATAGCTATAATTATTACGGGTGATACATCTACAAGTAAAGTTTTTTTCAAGCCATTATGGCTCACCGTTTTGTACACTATAAAAGCCAGTCAGTATTAAAAAAGAACAGACAGTGACTGAAATCTATAAGATAAAAACAGTAATCAAATTATGTTTTGATGTTTGTACAATGCATATGTGATAACCCAATAACTTGCATACCAAAACAAGTTAACTGGATGAATCAGCGTATATTGTTCAAAAGTTTCCAAATAATAATACCATATATCCCCGACCGTTGTAAGCAAAATTCCAATGACTAGTACAAGCCAGGCAACCCCAAGAAGCCCTTGACGAAAAACTCGTGCGCCTAGAATCGCAGCTGCAAGTACTATTGATGAAGCTGAGATAAAGATTAAGCCGTAATAGTAATCAAAGTTTGCTTCACCAATCTGCTGAAAAGAAAGATAAGAATACAGCCCAATTATTGAAATTGGCAGTATCACGACTAGAATTTTTGTTTTGATGTCAATCTTTGCTTTGAAAAACTTAACATTTTTAGTAATATGATAAAATGCCAATGGATAAAATCCAAAAAAGAAGACATCTGCAATTGAAGGATATGGATCTTCATTAAGGACAAACTCATAATATACATAAGTCAGCTCCCCAAGAGCGAAGCTTAACAATCCTAAGGCTAAAACAAAGTATGATTTGCCAAAAACTTCGGAATTTCGATATTTTTTTGCTACATAAAATCCAGCCGCAGAAGCAATTAATGGGTTGATCACTGAAACTACTGTAATTACCTGATCAGCATTTTCTTCCGTAGCAAATGAAAGATATATTTGAAGACCTACAACAAGTCCAAGAACTAGTAAAAGGACTTTGTAGTTTATCGATGTAGTTAACCGCTCTGGTACCTTCTGTGGCTCCATTGTTATAAAATTAATGTCATCATATGAAAATACTTGTAACTATTAAATCTGACATACAGATCTAATATATTTTCAATCAATTCCGTCTTATCTTACAATATGTTATAGGATGTGTATTCCGTTTTCACGCCCTTAAGCCTGGAAAATCTTTTTAGTACAAAAGTGGCTGTTTGACTTACATCAGTGTTTAGATCTGATACAGCTTTGGCTATCATTTCTTCTGCCTCAAATGCACGCATTAATCCTAGTGCTTCAAGCGCTTCATGCTGTACAAGTCCACTCTGGTCATTCAAAACTGAATTGACCAAATCAGGTATCTTTTTCCTCATGTTCCTTGCCGCAATCTGAAACGCGGCTTCATGTTTTACCACACCATTGTCATCATTTTCCAATACCCAAACCATAAGATCTGCAACTTCATTAAATATAGGATCGTTCGGATCTGAAGTCTCTGCTATCTCACCTGCAAGCCATACTGCATCCCAACGTAATGATTCATCGTTTGAATTTTTCAACATAGAACTACACTTATCTAGGCGTTCTCTTGGAGGGAGTTTTCGTATATCCTGTTCATCCAGCACGTGCCTACTCATCACCAAATCTAAAACAAAAATGGAATTAAAAGACCTAGTTAAATAAAATTGAGTTTTGCCATACTCTTTATCTCAGAATAAGATTGTAGGCCATTACCGGATTCAAATACCACAGAAACTGTTCTTGAAGCATTTAGAAACGACTGTAAGAGACATTTTGATTTGATCATAGCGGTAGTAAAGTTTTAATCAATGGTCAAATTGGATTCAATCTTGGATTATTAACATCTTTCCATCACTTTTATTATGACAAATATTGATACCATTCAAATTTTCTATTTTCCAGAAAGTCTCACATCCATCCACACGTTTGGGATATGCATTTGTAATTGTCTCAGCAGCATTAGCTGGTCTTATTCATTCAGTATCTAAGCCAATACTTGAATATTCAAATGTAAATACTGTTGAAATAAATCCCTTAACCTTTGCAGCCATTATTTTCATTATTAATGGCATGTTTTTTACGCCAATTCGAAAAAATGGTGAGTCAGTAAAAAAAATAGGAAAAAAGAATTATTTTCTTTTAGGAATAATTGGAGTTATTGAAGTTTTGGCGATCAGTACATACTTTTTTGGGTTGAAAGAATCCACCGCTGTTAATGCGTCAATTCTTACTAATGGTGAAATAATTTTTTCTATTTTAATTGCACTTATAATTTTTAAAGAAAAACTGGGTAAAAAAGAACTTCCTTATTTTTTAATGATCATAATTGGTGCAAGTCTTTTACCTATAGGATATGATCTGTATCAACATGAAATGAACCTAACAAATTTAGTTTTTGGGGATTTACTAATTCTGTTAGCTGGATTGCTTTATGCTATTGATATCAACATGTGTAAACATATGAGCGGCATGATTAATGCCAAAAAAATTACACAGATAACATCATTTGCAGGAGGTGGATTTGCATTATTATTAATTTTAGCTTTTCAAATTCCTTTTAATATTAGTGCGTCACATATTCCAAATATTGCAGTAGTAGGAATTTTCGGTACAGGATTATCAACATATTTTTTCATCATGGCGTTAAGATCAATCGGCGCAGTTAGAACTATCTTACTATATTCGTCCACATCTGTTTTTGGAATGGTTTTTGCGGCAATACTTTTACATGAGGTAATTACGTTGCAGAGTGTTCTTTCAATAGCTCTTGTTTTAGGAGGAATGTATTTTCTTAGGAATAGGTTAGGCAATGATAAAACGGCTATATGTGACTTGGGAGATAAATTTAAGCGTGATCAGTTTTAACACACTGTGCAACAGTTGTAAACATTCAGGGTGTTGTACCAATTCTGCTGTTCCGTTAGTTTTTTCATATGATTTTAAAGATTTGGAGTCTGTTGGAAAGGCAAGTAATGAATTCTTAAAAGAAGTCACAGTAAATGGAAAGAAGATCAAAGCAATCAAGAAAAAAAATGACTCAAACAATTGTGTATTTTGGGATGAGAGTAAGAGATTGTGTTCAATATATGAAAAAAGACCCTTTGATTGCAGGGCATATCCATTTGATATTCTTTTCGTAGATGGAGAATATCATTGGATAGTATATTCCTGTAATGTTGAAAGTGATTGGACTTGGACTGAAGAATATTTGCAATTCTTAGAAAACGATAAACAGTTTAATGAGGTTATGGAAAAAATTGAGATATTTGCAGGTCACACAAAAATGATTTTGCCGCTAGAGTCTCAGAAAACTTCGTATTCTATATTAAGAGAAGTTAGATACAAAAATTCTCAAATTAAAAATATTATCTGAGTGCATTTACATCTTCGTAAGGTTCGTCGATACGACTATGAAATATTCTAATGTGACTGTACACACCAAATGCAAAGAGAATGTATGCCCACAGATAAAGTAAATCTATTGGATGCCCCGTGTAATACGAATCATTCATACTTAACATTAGAAAACCAGCATCAGCAATTACATTTAGCACCATGGCGATACAGACAAGTGACCACAAAAAATTCACTTTCCCTTTGAAAAATAATGAAACTCCTATCAATGCAGGGCATAAGACTATTGCGTCCAATACAGGATAGCTTGCTGCCAATGCAACCTCAAAATCATTTTCTGATGAATTAGTTTGATACACCAGAGTAAAAGTTGGTATCAATAAGGCACTAGTTATCAATAATGAAGCAATTACAAGATTTTTTGAAATTGCCTTTCTTACCGGCAGTAAATAAAGTATAGAAAATGCAAATAAAAATGGATAGCCGGAAAGGTAGAAAAGATCAGCAACAGAGGGCCATGGATCTATTTCATATATTAATTCATAGACCAACCAGATCTGTTCTGCGGTAAACCATGAAATCACAAATATCGTAAATATGATCCAAGCTTTTCCATGTTTACCAGAACCACGGAATCTTAAAGCTATGATTATTGACAAAATTAACAATGCTCCTGGTACAGGTATAAACAACAAATCTGTAATGAGTGTTCTAGTTTCATCAGCAAGCAAATTTGCAAGAAACATTATGAAACCTGTTGCTAGTATAGATAATAATAGAAATTTGTATGTGTTAATTTTTTCTAAAAGTGTTTGCATATCAGTTACTAATGATTTTAATAAAATTTGCAATAAATTTTTGATGAGAAAATTCTGCTAGATCACCCATTATAGCAGAAACAATGGTCTTGTAAGAATTCCCATACATTTCTTTTAGTACTTGAATGAGATATTCAGGGTGATCACTACAGTCAGGAATGTAACAATTGTAATTCTTGTATAGTTTTTTAGTAAATGCATCAAGAACTGGTTTTCCCATTTCGAGAAGAACTCTTTCAATGGTTATTGCAATTAGTGCCTTCTTAATTTGCTCATCTATAGCATCCATACATTAAAACATCATTTGTTATTAAAAAACTTATCATAATTTATGTCTCATAAAGTAAAAATCTGCAATTTTTTCATCCATAATGTGTTTTATCCCAAATATTTGATCATTGGTACTTTCTAGTCGCTAGTTTTGAAAAATTATCAACACCACACACTTTATTTGAATGCAAAATTAATTTTTTATAGTTGATCAATCTTGCCATACTAATTTCAGGACGAGGAAGTAATATGGAATATATTTTAAAATCAATCAAAAAGAACAAGATCCCAATTTCACCGGAAATAGTTATTTCAAATAATGTTAATGCAAAAGGACTCAATATCGCAAAAAAACTTGGTGTTAAAACCCAAGTAATAGAATCACAGGGAATCAAGGGTGGCAGTTGGGATTATGATAAAAAGATTATATCAACACTAGAAAAATACAACGTGACACCAAAAAATGGACTGATCTGTCTTGCAGGATTCATGCGAATAATGAGTCCTGAGTTTATCAGACATTTCAAAGGCAAAATCATGAACATCCATCCTGCAATTTTACCTTCATTTACTGGACTGCATTCACAAAAACAGGCACTTGATCATGGTGTGAGATATTCTGGATGTACAGTTCATTTTGTTGATGAAGGAGTTGACACCGGTCCAATTATTCTACAAGCAGTAGTCAAAGTAAAAGATGATGATACAGAAGAAGCATTATCAAAAAGAATTCTTGCAAAAGAACACATGATTTATGCCGAAGCTGTAAAACTGTTCGCGCAAGGAAGAATCAAAATAGTAGGTAGAAAGACAAGAATTTCTTAAGAGTCAGGACCACCAAAAAAATACAAGACTACAAGTTCCTTTTTATTACCATGAAATTTGTGTTCTATGTTTTTACCAACAAAATACGCTTTTGCTTCTGAAATTGGATAATCCTTTCCCGATATATTGAGAAAACCATCTCCACGTATAACATAATAAATTTCATCGCTCTCATGAGGAGTTTGGGTGTCTTTCTCACCTTGCTCTAATCTTAAAACTCCAGCTGCGAGATTTTCCCTGTTGATAAAAGTATGATAATATGAACCGCTTTTTGCAATATTTTTGATGTATTCATTTGTATCAAATTCAATTTTCATTGTTTTTTCAAATCCTAGGACACTATTAACGACTTTCGGACCCTGCATATGTTTTGATTTTTGATTCAAATTTTGCAACAAGTTGACTTATCTTGGAGTTTTTACTGTCATCTTTTCTTAGAAGGTAGTATAGTTCCTCAGTTGCCGCATGGTAATCTACACCGATGGTTTGAGCAAGATATAGTGCCAGATAGCTTAAAAGTAATTTTCTAAGTATTATTTGATGTGACGATGCGATAAGATCTGAAGTTAATTCATCTAAGACGTTTGAAAAATAAGCTTCAAGATAGTTATCCTTTGATTTTCTTTCTCTTAATGCAAATGATTCACCAAGATGCCTATCACTCATGTGGATTTTTTCTACTACATCAATAAATTCCCTGTTAAGAATCAAGTCACTGGTGAGAACTTCAGAGAGTAAATCAGCAGCATTTTGTTCTGAACTTTCAAGTTTTTCTTTCAATCTGAAAATCAAATGACATGCAACACAGCCCCATGAAGCTCAACTTTATGATCTTTGATATTATCTAATTCATTTCTAATGAAATTAGCGGATTTGTCATGTTCCATCATAGATCATATCTCCTTATACATAATTAAGAATACTCCAAAGATTAAATATCCTACACAGTATCCAAGCTTGTGACAGGACAAAAAATAGACGGCATTACAGTTGCCAATGCCGTAAAAGAAAGAGTGAGAAAAGCGGTACAAGAACTGAAATCAGAAGATATTACACCATGCCTTGCCACCATTCTTGTTGGTGAGAATCTAGCATCTGCTACATATGTCAAAAACAAGCAAAAGGCATGTGCTGATGTCGGTATTATAACAAAGGATCACAAACTTCCAGAGTCATTTTCACAACAAGAAATGAATTCACTTGTTGATTTATTAAATAAAGATGATTCAGTTCATGGGATTCTAATTCAACTACCATTACCAAAACAACTAGACGAGTTTTCAACGACATCAAGAATTTCTCCAATAAAAGATGTCGATGGTTTAACTCCATATAGCGTCGGTCTCTTGTCGTCGGGAAAGGCCATCCTAAAACCATGCACACCATCAGGAATAATGGAAATGTTTGATTATTACAAGATAGATTTGACAGGAAAACATGTAGTAATAATTAACCGAAGCAATCTAGTTGGTAAGCCGTTATACCACCTTTTACTTGAAAAAAATGCTACCGTTACTACATGTCATTCTAAGACAAAAAATCTCAAAGAACACTGCAAGAATGCAGATATTTTGATTACGGCCATAGGGGATAGAACCAAGTTCGTTCTTACTGCAGACATGATAAAAGAGGAGGCAGTTGTTATCGATGTTGGCATAAGTAGACAAAATGGAAAGATTGTTGGAGATACTGATTATGAAGAAATAGTAAAAAAAGCATCGTTTGCTACACCGGTACCAGGTGGAGTTGGTCCTATGACAGTTGCAATGCTTTTAAAAAATACAGTCGCTGCAGCTTCAATAAGTAAAGGCTTTGTCTCAGGTTGAAAAAGCAAGGTTGCGAAAGCAACTTTTGGATGCAAGAGATTCTTTATCATTAGACTTTATCAACATAACAAGCAAACAGATACAGGATAATCTAAGAAAAATAGAATTTTTTAGAAATGCAAAAAGTATAGGGGCATATTATTCGATAGGAAGTGAAGTAAGGACACAGGACATATTACAAGAAGTATTAAAATCTGGAAAAGAAGTATCACTGCCAAAAGTTGTTAAAAAAGATATTGTATTCAAAAAAATAAATAGTCTTTCTGATCTTGAACAGGGAAACTTTTCTGTTATGGAACCAAAAGATTATTGCGAAGATGTAAAAAAAATCGAGGTCATCATAGTTCCTGCAATAGCACTTACAAGAGTGGGTCACAGACTTGGCTATGGTTTTGGATATTATGATAGATATCTTTCAGCTAAAAAACCAAAGACGATTGCTTTGAGTTATTCAAAACAGATTATCAAATCATTTCCATACTCAGACCATGATGTTAGAATTGATTGCATGGTTACAGAAGACGGAGTTATTATGTCAAAAGGCAAGTAAGCCCTTTTTACCAATGTCTTTTCTAAAGTATTTGTTTTGCCAAGAAATTTTTTCAATTCTGGAATAGGCGTTAGAAATTGCGGAATCCAGTGTATCACCCAACGCTGTAACCCCAAGAACCCTTCCCCCATTCGTGAGTATTTTGTCATTCTCGCGTTTTGTTCCTGCATGAAAAACAAACGAGTTTTTATCTTGTAAATCAAGACCGGAAATTTCTTCATTTTTTGGATATAATCCAGGATATCCTTTTGATGCAAGAACAACACAGACGGCACTTTGTTTCTTCCATGATATTGAAGGTAATTTTGAGAGAGTGCCACCTATACTTGCATCAATGTAATCATACAGATCAGATTCCATACGCATCATAATTGGTTGGCATTCTGGATCACCCATTCTTGCATTAAATTCTAAAACATATGGTTTTCCATCTTTTAACATTATTCCGGCATACAAAAATCCCTTGAATTGGTTACCTTCTTTTTTCATCGAATCAACTGTTTTATCAATCACATCTTTCTGAATTATTTCCTCTAGATAGGAGCTAATTACAGGAGTAGGTGAATATGCACCCATTCCACCAGTATTTGGTCCTTTATCATCATCATAGATTCTCTTATGATCTTGACTTGTAGCCATAGGAATTGCTATGTTTCCATCTGAAAGTGCAATGTATGATGCCTCTATTCCATCGATTCGTTCTTCTAAAATTATTTTAGAACCTGCTTCACCAAAGCTATTTTTAATTAACATTTCATCTATTGCATCAATTACTTCTGAAGTATTGTTACAGACGATGACACCTTTTCCCGCTGCAAGACCATCCGCTTTTACTACAAGTGAATAATCAATTGATTTTGCATATTCTTTAGCTTCTTTTGCATCATCAAAGATTTCAAATTGTGCTGTGAGAATGCCATTTCTTTTCATAAAGTTTTTTGCCCAAACTTTACTTGATTCAAGCTGTGCGGCTGCTTTGGTTGGTCCAAATATTCTCAGCCCTTTTTGTGTAAACGTATCAACTATTCCTAAAGACAGAGGGACTTCTGGGCCTACTACAGTCAAACAATTTTTTTCAGAGGCAAATTTTGCAAGACCATCAATGTCATCAACTGCTATTTCCACATTATTGATGGTGCCTCCGTTACCAGGCGCAAAATATACTTTGCCAATTTTTTTGCTTTGTGAGAGCTTCCAACCAAGAGCGTGTTCTCTTCCGCCAGAACCAACAACTAAAACATCAGTCAATAATCAATCTTTTCTCATCTAGTATATAATCCAAGATTGGTTTTAGAAATGTTGATTAACACTACATTATAATCATGACAGATGAGCCAAATAGATAAACAAAAACAAGTCTATCTTTTTGTTCATGGCAGAATGGATCTTGAACCTGTTGCAATAAACGCACTAGTATCAAATGGTTTTTCAAAAGATAAGATCACATCTGCACGACCAGATAAAGTTGGAGACGTAGGAGATTACATGGCTATGCTTTGGATGCCACCAAATCCGGATCATATCAAGATTCAGAAGATAACAAAAGTAGAACAAGTAATCCCTGAAGGAGTGACAGGGTTATGGAAGGGAGTCTCCAAAGAAGACATATTACAAATAAAACTGAAATAAATTTAAAGATCGGAGATCAATGCTGATACAAAATTTGCAAATTCATCGTCTGAGAATCGTATAACTTCAGCTTTGTTTTGTTCTTTAGCAATTCTTACAGATTTGAGATGATAACATTCGTTGCCTCCATTTAGTGTATTAAAAAAATAATCTTCACAAGAACAAAAGCCTAGTTCCGGATCAAGCCAGTGTTCGTTTTCTTTTCCTACAACTGTCCATATTTTACGTTGACTGGGTTCAAAATAATGTAGTTTTACACCTTTCCCAGATATCACTGCATCCAAATTGTCAATATTTTTTTTCATGTGAACACGAGCACTTCATCATATAAAAAATTGCACAGGCAGATTGGAACGGGTTTTGGATTGCTAAGATGTCATAACATTAAAGCGCAACTATGGAATTACATATGTATAAAGATACGGGTGACAAAAGTACAACGTTTCTTATTCAATTGCCTAAAATTAAGGAATAGCTCAAGACTACACGTTTATCAATGCTTAAAACCAGAATCATTCAATCTCATCCTGCTCTAATGTTAGAAGATACACACCGTTATCTTGTTGTTACTGATTTACATATTGGATTTGAAAACACCCTTGCTGCAAATGACATATTCGTTGAACCAACCACAATTATTTACGAGTCATTAGACGAACTTAGAACAATAATAAAATCTGAAAGACCTGATTCGCTGATACTCTTAGGCGACATAAAATCAGGCATAGATTCAATATCAAAAATAGAATGGCAAGCAGTTCCATTATTTTTTGAGATTGCAAAAGAAATTGATACTATTCTAATTCCTGGAAACCATGATGGAAGTATACAAAAACTCTTGCCTGATAATGTCAGACTAACAAGTTCATCAGGAATTGTCATAGAAGATGTACTTTTAACCCATGGTCATACTATGCCCTCTGAAAATCTTTCGCATGTAAATAAGATAATTATGGGACACGTACATCCTGTTTTTTTTAGTGAAGGTTCAGTATTAGACGGTCAAAGGGTTTGGGTTTCAATGAAGACAGAAAAAAGAAAGATTTTTCCATCTTTACAAGGAGAGATTGAAATTATAATTGTACCTACTTTTAACAAATATTTTTATGCGAGTCACAAAAGATACAAAAAATCGATTTCGCCAATAATTGAGCGAATAAAAGAATCCTATTCAGCAAAAATTGTAACTCTTGACGGTTCTATAATCGGAAACGAGTCTTTACTTGAAAGTGTAATCTAATTGATTGATTCGTATGGTTCAAGAGGTTTTTTTGTAGTTTCATTGTGTAGCAACCATTCAAGTGTTTTTGCAAATGAATCTGCCAATTCGGTAGTGGTAAGCACTGGGATACCAAGTTCCACTGCCTTTCTTCGTATTTGGTATTCATCATAAAGCATTCCAACGTACTTTTCTAAAGTTGCAGTACTTGGAACGTTTACAATGAAGTTTATCTTGTGTTCGTAAAGTAAATCGGCAATGTTTGGTTTTCTTTGTGGTTCGCTGATTTTGTAGACGACTTCAACATTTCCTATTCTTTTATCAGACAAAAACTCTGCAGTGTGTTCGGTTGCAAGTATCTTGTATCCAAGATTTTTTAGTAATACTGCGGTTTGAAGTAGTTTTTCCTTGTTTTCTGCACCCCCAGCAGTTATGAGAGCATTGCCTTCTTTTGGCAATGAATATCCTACAGATATCAGACCTTTTGAGAGTGCATCATAGAAGCTGTCACCAAAACATGCAGCCTCTCCTGTAGACTGCATTTCAACTCCTAAGATTATGTCAGCGCCTTCTAGTTGCATAAATGAGAACTGTGGCACTTTAATTCCATAGGAATGAATTTTGCGCCATCTGTCTTTTGGTATCTTTGGTAATGTTTTTCCAAGAACTGCGCGTGCAGCTAAATCGATCAGATTCAGCTTTACAAATTTTGAAACGAAAGGCATGGAACGAGATGCTCGTATGTTTAATTCTATTACATAGACTTGATCAGAATTAATTAGGAATTGCAAATTAAATGGACCTTTTATTGAAAATGCCGTAGCAATTTTTGTTGTATAATCAGTTATGGTTTCAATTACTTTGTTGCTTAATCTCCATGGAGGAATGCACATCATCGAGTCACCAGAGTGTACTCCGGCACTTTCTATGTGTTCAATTACTGCTCCAATTACTACATTTTTTCCATCGCAGACACCATCTACTTCAACTTCAAGTGAGTTAAGCATGAATTTTGTAATAACAACAGGATAATCTGGTGATACGTTTGTTGCTTCTTCCAAGTATTTTTTTAGTTGCGTTTGTGACCACACAACTTTCATTGCAGCGCCGCTTAGTACATACGATGGCCTAACCAATACAGGAAAGCCTACATTGTTTGCAAACTTTTTAGCATCAGCTAGTTTTATGAATGCCTGCCAGAGTGGCTGCATTATATGCAACTCGTCTAGAACCTGACTGAATTTTGAACGGTTTTCTGCCCTGTCGATGTTTTCAAACGATGTACCGATTATCTTGACTCCATTTTTGGCAAGTTTTGGGGTGAGATTATTTGCTGTTTGTCCTCCTACTGCAGTAACTATTCCAGTTGGTTTTTCAAAATCAGCAATGTCAAGTATTCTCTCAAGTGTTAGCTCTTCAAAGTATAGTCTGTTACAAATATCATAATCAGTTGATACGGTCTCTGGGTTACAGTTAATTACAGAAACTTCTTTAACACCATTTTCTTGCAACCCCCAAACCATGTTTACAGTTCCCCAATCAAACTCTACACTACTTCCTATCCTGTAAGGACCTGCACCCAAAACTATGATCTTTTCTTGATCTGATTGTACTTCAAAGTCATTTGTGTCACCGCCATATGTCAGATACAGATAGTTTGTTTTTGCTGGCCACTCGGCAGCAAGAGTATCTATTTGTTTTACAGCTGGAACGATCCCTGCATCTTTACGAATTTTTCTTATCTCAAGATCATCTTTACTTATTATTCTTCCAATCTGCTTGTCTGAAAATCCTAACTTTTTTGAATCGCGTAACAATTTTGTTGTGAACTTTGAGTCTTTGAGACTCTTTTCCATCTCTACTATGTTTCGGATTTTTTCAATAAACCATGGATCTATTACAGAAAGTTTGTAAATTTGTTCAACTGACATGCCTTGTCGCAATGCAGCTGCAACATAGTACAAAATTCGGTCATCTGTGTTCTGAAGTTTATTTTCAATTTCTTCAATATCATAGACTTTGCCATTATCTCGGTTTGCTACAAGACCATCGTTTCCAATCTCTAACATCCTAATTGATTTTTGTAGAGACTCCTCAAAGCATCTGCCTACTGCCATCACTTCTCCAACAGATTTCATGGTAGGTCCAAGACTGCGGTTTGCAAGTTCAAACTTTGTAAAATCCCATCGCGGATGTTTGCATACAATATAATCAAGTGAAGGTTCAAAGCATGCGGTAGTTGTCTTTGTTATACGATTAACTAGTTCTGGAAGAGAGTGACCCATTACAATTTTTGCTGCCATGTATGCAATTGGATATCCGGTGGCTTTGCTTGCAAGCGCTGATGAACGTGAAAGCCTTGGATTCATCTCAATTGCTACATATTTTTCAGATTCTGGATCAAGTGCAAACTGGATATTGCATTCTCCAACAATTCCAACATGTTGTGTTGCACGTAACGCGGCTGATCTTAACATATGATATTCGTTATTATCAAGTGTTTGCGATGGAGCTACAACTATGTTGTCACCTGTATGTACCCTCATTGAAAGTACGTTTTCCATGTTGCATACTATGACACTGTTTCCAAGGTAGTCACGCATCACTTCATATTCTATTTGTTTCCAGTGACCAATGTATTCCTCAATTAAAACTTGACCAACAAGACTAGCATTTAGACCACGCGATACTATTTCATACAATTCGATTTCATTGTGTGCTACACCTCCTCCTTTTCCTCCTAAAGTATATGCGACTCGAACAATTACTGGATATCCAAGTTCTTTTGCAATTTGTTTTGCTTCTTCAAAGTTGTAAACAGTTTTACTTTTCAGTACTGGAACACCACATGCCATCATAGAATCCTTGAAAAGTTGTCTGTCTTCTGCAGCGTGTATCCCTCCAACTTGGGTGCCAAGAACTTTGACACCATATTTTTTTAGAATTCCAAATTCTTCGAGTTTTACTCCACAGTTAAGTGCAGTCTGTCCACCAAATCCAAGCATCAGACCGTCAGGACGCTCTGATTCTATTATTGATTCAACATATTCTGGATTCACTGGGATAGAGTATACTTTATCTGCAAACCTCGTGTCTGTCTGTATGGTTGCGATATTCGGATTGATAAGTACACTTTTGATCCCATCTTCTCGAATGGCTTTGAGGCATTGGCTACCGGAGTAGTCGAATTTGCGGTCGTTTTAGCGACTTTCGCCTGCTTCTCCGATTTTTATTGCCCCACTTCCAAGAACAAGAATCTTTTTTAGCGATTCATCTTTTGGCAGTTTTTTCCTCCTCCATAAGGCGCTTTAGCTCTTCAAAAACAAACTTGCAATCAAAAGGTCCAGGCGTTGCTTCAGGATGAAATTGAACCGCGATAAATTTTTTTTCTTTGTGTTTTATTCCTTCTACAGTTTGATCGTCAACATTAGTAAACCATAATTTAAGGTCTGATTTTTTCAATGAATCAGGATCTATTCCATATCCGTGGTTCTGACTTGTCACATAAACTTGATTGTTATCTAAATTGATACATGATTTATTTTGTCCTCGATGTCCGTATTTTAGTTTAAATGTATCTGCTCCACATGCAAGCCCCATTATTTGTGCCCCAAGACAGATTCCAAGCGTTGGTATGTTTTTGTTTAAAAGTTCTTTTGCCGTCTTCATGGTATCAGCACATTTTTGAGGATCACCAGGTCCATTGCTTAATACAACACCTTTTGGTTTGTATGAAAGTATTTTATCAATTGAAGCATTCCAAGGAAGTTGAATTACTTTGTATCCAATTTTTCGTATGTTTCGTAAAATTGCATTTTTTACTCCAGTATCAATAACTACGACTACTTCGGATTCTGTCCCGTAAACTCTCGGCTCTTTGGTTGATACAACATTCATAAATTCTTCGTTTACGTATTTTTGTGCAGAAGCGAGTTTCTTTTTCAAATCATTTTCATCAATTTCTTTTTCAGAAACTGCAAGTGCTGCCATCATTACGCCATTTATTCTGAGTTTTTTAGTTAGTTCCCTTGTATCTATTCCTGATATTCCAGGAATTTTTTCATTGTACAGCCATTCGTCAAGTGTAAGAGAAAGATTCCAGTGATTTGCAGTAATTGAAAGATTATGTACAACAAGACCACGTGCCTGAATTCTATCAGATTCAAAGTATTCAGAAATTCCATCCTTGTCCTTTTTTGATGGATCAGGCACACCGTAATTTCCTATAAGAGGATACGTAAGTGTCAGAATTTGTCCGCTGTAAGAAGGATCTGTCAAAGCTTCTGTATAGCCTACCATTCCAGTATTGAATACAGCTTCACCAAAGACAGTAGTTGAATAACCAAAACCCATCCCATCAAAAACTGTTCCATCTTCAAGGATGAGCTTACCAAACTTGTGTACATGTTTGGCTTTTTTTATCGGAATTTTGAACCCTCAGCAAGTGAATTCTATTAGAGATTTAAGTTTTTTGATAAAATGAATGCAATTGTTGTAAAAAAGTTTTAGCGATCAGATTTTGATGAATGTTTTACAGTGCTC